>JACMIV010000043.1 GCA_014380965.1 Rhizobiaceae bacterium
CGATGCGGGCGCGCTTCTCATCGTGCCCGGGCAATTACGAGTTCGCCAAAGGCCTTCGCGACGTAACGGTTCGCGAGCTTGGCCGTGTCCCGCAGCCGGCTCTACCGGCCGCCTGGAAGGACGCCATCACCAAGATTGCTTCGACCGGGGCGACGCCGCCTCAGGAGACCGAACGCGGCGTCGAATACATCGTCGTCTGCGAATCCCGCGCCGTTTCCGACGACCGCGTGGCGGCGATGGTGTTCCAGACGCAGGATCTGGAGAAGCTCGGGCAGAGCGAGCCCGACGCCAAGCTGCTGAAGGATCTGCGCGACAAGGCGGCGATCGTCCGGAGATGATCGGGGCTTCGATCGCCGGAGAAGTCGCGCCGCTCGTCGTGAGTATCGGCGAACCCTCGGGCGTCGGCGCGGACGTCGCGATCGCAGCGTTCACGATGCGGGAGTCGGAGGCGATCCCGGCGTTTTTTCTCCTCGCCGATCCCGACATGGTCGAGCGAAGGGCCCAAAGGCTCGGCGTCGACCTCGTCCTTCGCCTCATCGAGCGGCCCGACGAGGCGAGCGGTGCCTTCGCGGGCGCGCTTCCCGTTCTGCCGCTGATCAACCGTCACATGGAGGCCCCCGGTCGCCTCGATCCCTTAAACGCCGCGGGAACGATCGAGGCCATCGATCGCGCGACGCGCCTCGTGCTCGCGGGCGATGCCGGCGCGGTGGTCACCGCTCCGATCGACAAGAAGGCGCTCTACGATGCCGGCTTCCGGCATCCCGGCCATACCGAATACCTCGCCGATCTTTGCGCGACCCTCCTTGGCCGCGCCTTCACTCCCGTCATGCTCTTGGCGGGACCGGAGCTGTCCTGCGTCCCCGTGACGATCCACATTCCGCTGCACGAAGTGCCGCAAAGGCTTACCGAGGCACTCATCGTCGACACCGTGCGCATCCTCGCGCGCGAACTAGCCTCGAGGCTGGGGATCGCGCAACCGCGCTTTGCCGTGTCCGGCCTCAACCCGCATGCTGGCGAGCGCGGGGCGATCGGGTTGGAGGACGCGGAGATCATCGCGCCGGCGATAGCCCTTCTTCGCAGTGAAGGGCTCGACGTCGTCGGGCCGATGCCGGGCGACACCATGTTCCACCCGGAGGCGCGCGCCCACTACGACGTTGCGGTCTGCATGTATCACGACCAGGCGCTGATCCCGGCGAAGACGCTTGCTTTCGACGAGACGGTGAACGTCACGCTCGGCCTGCCGATCATCCGCACCTCGCCCGATCACGGCACCGCAGCGAACATCGCGGGAACAGGACGGGCGCGACCGACAAGTTTCATCGCCGCCTTGAAGCTTGCTGCGCGCATGGCTGCCACCGAGCGGCGCCATCTTGCCGACCGCCTCTCCTCCTTCACTGAAACGTTCGCTTGACCTTCGGCGACGGGCTGCCGCCGCTGCGCGCGGTCATGACGGAGTTCGGTCTCGATCCTAGGAAGGCGCTCGGGCAGAACTTCCTGCTCGACCTCAACCTGACCGGCAAGATCGCGCGGCAGGCAGGCCCCCTTGCCGGTCATCGCGTCGTCGAGATCGGGCCGGGGCCGGGCGGCCTGACGCGGGCCCTTCTCGCGAACGGGGCGGAGCATGTCGTGGTCGTCGAGAAGGACACGCGCTGCCTCGGCGCGCTGGAGGCGATCGGACGGCATTATCCGGGCCGGCTCACGATCGTCTCGGGCGACGCCCTGAAGACGGACGTCGCCGATTACGGTGACGGTCGTCCGCTGAAGATCGTCGCGAATCTTCCCTACAACATCGGGACGCAGCTTCTCCTCGACTGGATCGCCGCGCCGGTGTGGCCGCCGGTCTGGAGTGATCTGACGCTGATGTTCCAGCGGGAGGTTGCCGAGCGAATCGTTGCCGAGCCCGGAAGCAACGCCTATGGCCGGCTCGGCGTTCTCTGCGGCTGGCGATGCCGCGCGCGCATGCTCTTCGACGTGCCGCCGGACGCCTTCACGCCGCCGCCGAAGGTGACCTCTTCGGTAGTGCGCATCGAGCCCCGACCGGACCCGATCGCTGTCTCGCTGACGAGCCTTGAGAGGGTCACGGCAGCAGCCTTCGGCCAACGTCGCAAGATGCTACGCCAGAGCCTGAAGCCGCTAGGCGGCGAGGCGCTGTTGGAGCGAGCGGAGATCGATCCGACGCGGCGGGCGGAAACGCTGTCGGTCGCCGAATTCTGCGCTCTCGCCGCACGGCTCTGAGCTCTTAGCCCTTAAGTCGAAGGGCACATCGTGTGAAATGCGAGGCGGCGTCACCCGGCGAGACGCTTCCGTTCCTTAAGTTTGGACTCCGAACGCGGCCGAGACGGGCCGGCCCCCTCCCCGCTGACCTGCAGTCCCTCCGCGATCGCCATTTCCAGGCTGCCGAAACGAACGACGCGGTTTCGTCCCAGGCGTTTGGCCGCGTAGAGCGCCTCGTCAGCAGCGGCAAAGAGGCGGTCGACGTCGACGACCGAGGAATCGTCCCCGAGCCGCGCGACGCCGAGACTGATGGTGACCATGTCCAGTCCGTCCTGCCGGCCGCGATGGGCGATCCGCGACCTTGCCACTGTCCGGCAGATGTCGAGGGCGAAAGCCGTTGCGTCGGCTTCCGTCATCTCTTCTATGACGATCGCGAACTCCTCGCCGCCGTACCGTGCCAGGAAGACGCCGGGTCGCTCGCAAGCCGAGACGAGGAGGGCCGCAATTCGGCGTAGGCAGTCGTCACCGACTTGATGGCCGTAGAAATCGTTGAAACGCTTGAAGTGGTCGATGTCGAGGAGGATGACCGCGGTCTCCGCGCGACGGATGGGATCGGCCCAGATGCGGGCCATCTGGTCTTCGAGCGAGCGGCGGTTGGCGGTTCCCGTCAACCAATCGGTCGCCGACAGGACCGCGAGCTTGTTGCGATCCTCGCGCAGCCCGTCGGAGCGCAGCCGCTCCTGAAGCGACAGGAGATAGGCCTCTCTCACGCTCCGCTCGATGGAAAGATTGCAGACAAAGCCGAAGATGCTCGCGCAGGCCGCATAGGCGAGGAAGACGCCGGCCAACTCGATCGAGACGTCCTTGACGAGCACGATCGCGGCGGCCGTGGCAGCGAAATTCACGAGATAGACGATCGCGGCGAGATCGTATCGAAGCTGCAGGACACTGCTGGCAAAGAACAGCGTCAGGATGATCTGCGTCAGAACGAGGGTATGAAGCTCCGCCTCGCTGAGATGAAAGAGGAGAAGCGGCCCAAGCGAGAACGCCGTCATGGCGGCAGCGACCGACCACTCGCGCCATCGGGCCGGCAGAAAGGGTTGGCCCAGAAGCCACAGGAGGGCGACTGCGCCTGGAGTGAGTATCAGAAGCCGGATGGCCCAACTGAAATGGGCGATGTCCGGAATGAGGATCGCGTCAGTCAGGTTGAAGAGGTTGTATATGACAAGGCCGAGCACAATCGATATCCGAAGGTGCGCGATGCGCTTGTCCCGCCGGTCTTCCTCGAACCGCTCTTCCAGAGGCTTGGGAAAGGCGGGAAGGCCGATCCGCCGCCTCAGCGTCTGAGCGACGAGGCGAGCGAGTAAGTTGCGCTCGTGGTGATCAGGCGGTTCCATGATGTCCAGGTCCGGCGGCCGTCGTCTCCCGCCACAGCATTCATGGTTTTCGACAGGACTCGAACATGACGAGGCAGCGCTTAAGATTTCCTTCGCGTGACGCTCCTGTATACAGCTCGCCGGCCTGTATAGAGGCGAAATTCTTGCCGGCGGGGAATGGCGCCGCAGCCGGAAAATCGAGCCGGAGCGGTGCGGACCGCATGGTCAGGCCAAGCGGATCGCCGCCCTCAAGCCGGTTCTTCCGCCAGGAGCGCGGAGGTGAAGTCGAACAGCCCCGGGCGCCTGTCGCGCCGGAGGCGCTCGGCGTCGACGATCGCGCGGATTTCGCCGAAGGCCTGGTTGAGATCATGATTGACGACGACGTAGTCGTAGTCGCGCCAGCGCTCGATCTCCGTGCGCGCGTTCTTGAGGCGCATGGCGATCGTGTCGCTGGAATCCTCGTTGCGGCGCAGGAGCCTGCTGCGGAGTTCGGCAATCGATGGCGGCAAGATGAAGATCGACACGATGTCGGCACGGGCCTTCTCCTGAAGCTGCCGGGCGCCCTGCCAGTCGATATCGAAGAGCATGTCCCGTCCGTCGCGCATCGCCTTTTCGGCGGCCTCGCGCGGCGTGCCGTAGAGGTTGCCGTGCACCTCGGCCCATTCGAGCAGCGCCTCGCGTTCCTTCAGCCGCTCGAATTCGTCCGGCTTGATGAAATGGTAGTGCCGGCCCTCGATCTCGCTGCCCCGGCGCTGGCGCGTCGTCACCGAGACCGACAGCGAAAAGCGCGGGTCGCTTTCGAGGAGATTGTGGGCGATCGTCGACTTGCCCGCGCCGGATGGCGAGGAGAGGACGAGCATGAGCCCGCGGCGCTTGATCTCCTCATGGGACGGCATGTGGGCGATGTCGGTCATTCGATGTTTTGAACCTGTTCCCGGAATTGATCGATGACGACCTTGAGCTCCAAGCCGATGGCGGTCAGCGAGGAGGCGTTCGATTTCGAGCAGAGCGTATTCGATTCGCGGTTAAATTCCTGCGACAGAAAATCGAGGCGTCGGCCGATGGGCCCGCCCTGCGCGAGAAGGGTTCGCGCCGCGGCCACGTGAACCCGCAGCCGGTCGAGCTCCTCGCGGATGTCGGCCTTGGAGACAAGGATCGCGACCTCCTGATGCAGCCTCGCTTCGTCGAAACGCTGTGCGGGTGCTTCGCCAGCAGCCCCCAGCAGAAGCTGGACCTGATCGGCCAGCCGCCGACGGATCGCATCAATGCTGCGCGCGGGATCGGTCTCTGCACGCTCGACGAGCGCTGCGATTTCCCGAAGCCGCCGGTCGAGCACGGCAGCCAAAACGGCGCCCTCGGCCCCGCGGGACTCGATGAGGCCGTCCAAGCTTTGCGAAAAACCTTCCAGCACGGCGGCGCGGCGCGCGGCCTCCGCCTCCGGATCGCTCGAGATGTCCGCGACCTCGATGATGCCCTTCACGGAGAGGATGCCGTCAGCCGTCGGTGTCACGGCGTGGCCGGCGGCGATCAGCCGGTCCGTCAGCGCGAGCACCTGCGCGAGCATCGCCTCGTTGACCGAAAAGACGGGCGCGTCGTCGACACGCCGCAGCGTCAGCGCGAGCTGTACGTTGCCGCGCGACAGCCGTGCGCCGGCCAACCGGCGCACGTCTGCTTCGATCGGCTCCATCCCCTGCGGCATTCGAAGGCGAAGGTCGAGCCCCTTGCCGTTGACGGAGCGAAGCTCCCAGACGAAAGCGGTGTCCAACACTTCGCCTTCGACGCGGGAAAAGCCCGTCATGCTCGCGACGGTCATGCCTCACTCCTCTTACTCATCATGGTGGACGGCCACGAGCCCCCGTGTCTCGCGATCGATCCAGGATGCGGTTTCCATACTGTCGAAGATACGGCGCGCCCACGGCGAAAGGCGGGGACGCTGCTGCAGAACGAACAGAAATCGGCGCGGAACGACTATTGCGCGACCACCGGGTCCTCGGGATCGACCTCTGCACCAGCCGTCGCCGCGCGCTGGCGCTCGATCTCGCGGTAGCGGCGAACGTTGGCGTTGTGTTCGTCGAGGGTCGTGGCAAAGACGTGGCCGCCGGTGCCGTCGGCAACGAAGTAGACGTCTTCCGTGGTCGAGGGATTGGCGACGGCTTCGAGCGCGGCGCGCCCGGGATTGGCGATCGGGCCGGGCGGCAGTCCGTTGATGACATACGTGTTGTAAGCCGTTTCGCTGCGGATGTGGGACTGCCGGATCGGCTCGTTCGGCGGTTTTCCAGCGCCACCCCAGACGCCGTAGATGATCGTCGGATCGGACTGGAGGCGCATCCCCTGGCTCAAGCGGTTCATGAACACGGAGGCAACGCGCGAGCGCTCGTCGGCGCGGCCGGTCTCCTTCTCGACGATCGAGGCGAGCGTCAGAAACTGGCCGACGTCCGTAACCGGAATATCCCGATCCCGGCGTGCCCAAATCTCCTCCACTAGCTTGGTCTGCGCGGCCCGCATCTGGGCGATCAGTTCCGCCCGCGTCAGCCCGCGCTGCACCCGGTAGGTGTCGGGCCGAAGCGTGCCCTCCGGCGGCATCGGCGGAAGTTCGCCGGTAAGCATCTCCTCGCCGGCGACACGGTCGAAGATCTGCTTGACGGTCCAACCCTCCGGGACGGCGACGGAATGCAGGATCGACGAGCCGGTGCTCAGCTTCTCCATCACGTCGTACATGCTTGTCCCGGGCGTGAAGCCGTATTCGCCGGCCTTCAGGTCTCCGGCCCGCCCGGAAATGCGAACGCCGTATTCGAAGACCCGGGAGTCCGATACGATGCCGCCCCGCTCCAGCCCGTTGGCGATGCTTTCGACGCTCGAATTGCGCGGCACGACATAGGTCGCCTGCGTCGCCAGCGGGCCCGGACCGTTGAACTCCGATCGTCCCCACAATGCGCCGGCAACCGCGATGAGGGCGACGAAAAAGGCGGCGGAGAAGATCAGGTTGAAAAACACGACGACCTGATTGCGGGCGCCGCGAGAGCGTTTCGGTGGCCGGGGGCCAGCCTTCGGACGCAGCGCCTCGGAGGCGGACATCGGCACGATCCTGTCTCTGCGCACGTCGTCCACTCTCGTTTCGTCGTTCACGACAGCACCTCTCGGGGATCGGTCGAAGAAGGGTCCGGTATCGAACGGAAGCACCATCCGAATGTGGCGAAAGAGGGTACGCCGAGACGCGGCAGCCGCGCGCGCTCAGTCTGCAAGGCGTCGGAAGACGAGAGAGGCGTTGGTGCCGCCGAAGCCGAAGGAATTCGACAGCGCGATGTCGATGCGCGCCTCGCGCTTGACGTGCGGGACGAGATCGATCTTCGTTTCGACGGAGGGGTTGTCGAGGTTCAACGTCGGCGGCGCGACGTTGTCGCGGATCGCGAGGAGGCAGAAGATGGCCTCGACCGAGCCCGCGGCCCCCAGGAGATGACCGACCGCCGATTTCGTCGAGGACATCAGCATACCATCCGCGGCGTCGCCCAGAAGCCGCTCGATCGCGCGCAGTTCCAACTCGTCGCCCATCGGCGTCGAGGTGCCGTGGGCATTGATGTATCCCACGTCGTCAGGCGAGATGCCCGCGTCGTCGAAGGCCATGTGCAGGGCGCGGGCGGGGCTGGCGCCGGTGGGATCCGGGTCGGAGACGTGTTGCGCGTCCGACGAGACGCCGTACCC
>JACMIV010000044.1 GCA_014380965.1 Rhizobiaceae bacterium
GTGCGGCCCCGAGCCGCGTCTTCGCTACGGACCATCTCGCAGCGGGCCACCCCCCCGCCGAAGGCTTTTTGGACCAAGCCGCAGGCATTCTGGCGATTCCGATCTCCCGCTCGCCGCGCGACTACATCCTCTTCTTCCGGGGCGAGACGATCCGCACCGTGACCTGGGCCGGCGATCCGAACGGCAAAGAAGCCGTCATGGGGACGCACGGGCCGAGGCTCTCGCCGCGAAAGAGCTTTGCGGCATGGACGGAAACCGTGCGCGGCAGGTCCAACCCGTGGAGCGAGGCCGACTGCAGGGCGGCGGAGGCGCTGCGCGTCAGCGTGCTCGAGGTGCTGCTGCGCTTCAGCGAGGAGACGGATCGCCAGCGGCTGCGCGCCTCGCAGCGCCAGGAGCTTCTCATCGCCGAGCTCAACCATCGCGTCCGCAACATTCTAGGCCTGATGCGCGCGCTCGTGGCGCAGAGTCGCCCCAGCGCCACTTCGGTCGACGATTTCGCCAAGATCATCGGCGGCCGGATCCAGGCGCTCTCCCGAGCGCACGACCAGATCACCAGCGACACGTTTTCCGCGACCTCGTTGCGGCAGATCATCGAGACAGAGGTCCTCGCCTACATCGGCGTCAAGGCGAGCCGCGTGACGCTTGTGGGACCCGACATCTTCGTCGAGGCGAAGGCGTTTTCGACGCTTGCCCTCGTCTTCCACGAAATGGTCACGAATTCAGCGAAGTACGGCGCGCTGTCGGATCGGCACGGAGCGGTCAGCGTCGGCTGGCGCGTCGATGACGGCGGCGCCTGCCGAATTGCCTGGGCCGAAGCCGGGGGACCCGGCGTCGTCCATCCGACGCGCCGCGGGTTCGGATCGACGATCATCGAGCGCTCGATCCCGCACGATCTCGGTGGCACGGCGGACATCCGCTATCTGCCTGCCGGCGTCGAGGCCGATTTCGCGCTGCCGCCCGGCGTCTTCCATCTCGTTCCGCAGGAGAACGCATCCATGCCATTAGCCCCGATCCCGACGCATCTGCCGCCCTCTTCGAGGAGCCCAGCGTGTTTTGCCGGACTTCACGGGCTGATCGTCGAGGACAACATGATCATTGCCCTCGATGCCGAGCAGCTGATGATCGAAAGCGGCATGGTCGAGGTGCATATGGCCGCTTCGGTCTCCGAGGCGCGCAAGATCATCGCCGCCGAGCGCGTGGATGTTGCGCTGCTCGACGTCAATCTCGGCTCCGAGACGAGCTTTGCCCTTATCGCACCGCTCAACGAGAAGGGCGTGCCGTTCGTCTTCGTCACCGGCTACGGCGAAGGCGTCGTCCTCCCCGAGGAGGCCGGGAATGCCGTCGCGCTGAAGAAGCCCTTCGCAAGCGACAGGCTGATCGAGGCGCTTGGTGCCGCCCTTGCCAGAGGGCGTCCCGCGATCGTCTGATCCGGGGCCATCTTGCAGCGCAGCACCCCTCGACAGGCAGCAGGTTTCAACTGCATGCTCCTCAAAATGCACCACGGCTCGGACCGCTTCGGGCTGGAATATTTCAATCGATTAGACTAATCGGTGCTCTCTGCTGAGAATGCGGCGCACGCGGCGCCGGGAAAGGCCTCGATGTCCAGCCAGATCATTCCAGTCGATCCGTTCGACTACATCGTCTTCGGCGGCAACGGGGATCTCGCCGAGCGCAAGCTGCTGCCGGCGCTTTACCACCGCGACCATGACGGGCAGATGCCGGACGAGGCGCGGATCATCGGCGCATCCCGCAGCTACATCTCGGACGAGGACTACCGCTCCTTCGCGTCGAAGGCGATCGAAACCCATGTACGCCCGCAGGACCGCGACGAGGCCTCGATCGCACGGTTTCTGGCCCGCCTTCACTATCGCGAGGTCGACGCCAAGAGCGACAAGGGCTGGGACGACCTGAAATGGCTGCTGGACGAGGGTGGGCAGGACCGGATCCGCGCCTTCTACCTCGCGGTCAGCCCGTCTCTCTTCGCCGACCTCTCCTCGAAGGTCAGCGAGAAGGGTCTTGCGAACGCGAAGACCCGGCTCGTGGTGGAAAAGCCGGTCGGTCGCGACCTTGCCTCCGCCAAGGCGCTGAACGACACGATCGGGCGCTATTTCCGTGAGGATCAGGTCTTCCGCATCGACCACTATCTCGGGAAGGAAACCGTTCAGAACCTGATGGCGCTGCGCTTCGCCAACATGCTCTACGAGCCGGTCTGGAAATCGGGCTACATCGACCACGTGCAGATCACGGTCGCCGAAAGCGTCGGCCTCGAAGGTCGGACGAGCTACTACGACAAGGCCGGCGCGCTGCGTGACATGGTGCAGAACCACATGCTGCAGCTCCTCTGCCTCGTTGCGCTCGAGCCTCCCTCGGCCATGAACGCCGATGCGCTGCGCGACGAGAAACTCAAGGTGCTGCGCGCGCTTCGTCCGATCGACACGTCCAATGTCGAGCAGCGCACCGTGCGCGGCCAGTACAAGGCAGGGGCCTCGGGCGGCACGGCGGTAAGAAGCTATCTCGACGATCTCGCCAACGGCGACAGCGACACGGAGACCTTCGTCGCGCTGAAGGTGGACATCGGTAACTGGCGTTGGGCGGGAGTGCCCTTCTACCTGCGCACCGGCAAGCGGCTGTCGCAGCGCATGTCGGAGATCGTCGTCACCTTCCGGCCGATCCCGCACTCGATCTTCGATTCTTCCGCCGGCAACGTGGTGCAGAACCAGCTCGTCATGCGCCTTCAGCCGGACGAGGGCGTCAAGCAGTGGCTGATGATCAAGGACCCCGGGCCCGGCGGCATGCGGCTTCGGCACGTTCCGCTCGACATGAGCTTTGCCGAGAGCTTCCATACCCGCAATCCGGACGCCTACGAGCGGCTTCTGATGGACGTGATCCGGGGCAACCAGACGCTGTTCATGCGGCGAGACGAGGTGGAGGCGGCCTGGGAGTGGGTCGATCCGATCCTCAAGGCCTGGACTGACAAGTCCGTGAAGCCGCAGGGCTATACCGCCGGAACCTGGGGTCCCTCGTCGTCCATCGCCCTCATCGAAAGGGACGGGCGGACATGGCACGAGCCGGATTGAGACCGGCAAGACGCAGGACGGTCGGGCGAGACCGGCGATGAAAGGATGGCCGTCGTGCTGCATCGATATCGATCCCGAGAGGCACTTGCCGAAGCCTTGGCGACTGGCGTCGCGGCGGTCCTCGCCGGCGGAATCGCGACGCGCGGCTTTGCGAGCCTTGCCGTTTCCGGCGGATCGACGCCGCAGCTCTTTCTCGAGACGCTCTCTTTGGCGAGCCTCGACTGGTCGGCCGTAACGGTGATGCTCGTCGACGAGCGCTGGGTGCCGGAGAGCCATCCGCGCTCGAACACGGCTTTCCTAAAGCGCCATTTCCTGAAGGGGCCAGCCGCAGTCGCGCGTTTCGAGCCGCTCTACGAAGACGCGGAAACGCCGGACGAGGTGGAGGCCGAACTGTCGGCCCGCATCGGCGGCCTTGCCCATCCGTTCGACGCGGTCGTTCTCGGCATGGGGACGGACGGTCACACGGCATCGTTCTTTCCCTGCGCGCCGACGCTTGCCGAAGCGCTCGATCCGCACAATCCGAGATCCGTCGCCATCGTCCGCTCCGACGGCGCCGGCGAGCCGCGCGTGACGCTGACCCTGCCACGGCTGGTCGAGGCGCATTTCCTCGCGCTTCACATCGAGGGCGCCGAAAAGCTCGCCGTGCTGGAGACCGCGCAAGGCGATGGGCCGGCGGCGGAGCTTCCGGTGCGCGCGGTTCTTCGGGCGCCGCGCGAGCGGCCGCTCCAAATCTTCTGGGCTCCCCTTTCCTCCGAAGAGGCATCATCATGACCGCCGACCGCCGCATCGAAGAGATCACCGACCGCATCCGCGAACGCTCCCGCCCGACGCGCGAGCGCTACGTCGCCAGGATCGCCGCGCGCGGTGCGGGCGGGGCAAAACGCTCGACGCTCTCCTGTGGCAACCTTGCCCATGGCTTTGCCGCCTGCGGCCCGACCGACAAGGAACGCCTCTCCGAGGGGCGAACGCCCAATCTCGGCATCGTCACCTCCTACAACGACATGCTCTCGGCCCATCAGCCCTTCGAGCGTTATCCCGAACTCATCCGCGAGGCCGCGCGCGAGGTCGGCGCGACGGCGCAGGTCGCGGGCGGCGTGCCGGCCATGTGCGA
>JACMIV010000318.1 GCA_014380965.1 Rhizobiaceae bacterium
ACGACGGGCTTGGAACGCGCGGCGATCCGTGCGGCGGAGAGAAACTTGCGCGCCTCGGTGATGCTCTCGACATAGAGGAGGATCACGCGCGTCTTGGCGTCGGATTCAAGGACATCGAGGAGATCGCCGAAATCGACGTCGCTCATTTCGCCCAGCGAAACGATGTGGGAGAAGCCGATGCCGCGCGCATCGGCCCAGTCGAGCACCGAGGTCGCGATGAGGCCGGACTGGGTAAGGAAGGCGATGTTGCCGGGCCGCGGCGCGCAGTGCGCGTAGCTCGCATTGAGGCCGGCGGCCGGCGAGAGGAGCCCGAGGCAATCTGGGCCGACGATCCTCAGCGTATGCGGCTTTGCGGCGTCGAGCATCGCCTGCCGAAGCGCAAGGCCGCCCAAGCCGCTTGCCTCAAAGCCGGCCGAGATCACCACGGCCGCCCGGCAGCCGCGCGCTCCGAGCGCGTCGATCGCGCGCGGCACATCCTCGGCCGGCGAGGCGATCACCGCGAGATCGGGCACGATCGGGAGGTCCTCGACGGCCGCGTAGGTCATCATCGAGCGAATGGAGCGTTCGCCGGCATGGACCGGCAGGATCGGGCCCTTGAAGCCGCTTTCGAGGAGATTGCGCGCGAGCACGGCCCCGATCGACGACGCGCCGTTGCTGGCGCCGAGAAGGGCGATGGCGCGGGGTGCGAAGAGCGCGTCGAGATTGCGGACGGACAAGGGTGGGGTCTCCTGCAGGGCCGGCCGGATGGGCAGCGGTTCACGACGCTAGGTCGGCCATCACGGATGCGAATCAAGGCGCCGCGAATGACGCGATCGCAGCGCGCACTCTCTGGCGCTCGTACCTTCGAGGCATGTTGAGTACCCTAGATTGGCCGATGCGCAGCTACCGTCATGCTCGGGACGGGGCTCGGAGCATGATAGTAGCGCGAGCTGAACCGCAGATCGGAGCACAGCTGCCAGTTCTCCTAGGACCGTCATTCTCGGGCGCCGTCCCGAGAATGACGGTCCAAAGTCCGCCCACAGTCTAGACTGTGCTCACATGATGCCTACCCCCGCTGGAATTCATGAGTTTGCGCAAGCGGCCTCCGGCGCCGAAAGAAGCGCTCAAGCTGAACCCGACCACGCCGCCAAATTCCGAAAGCTGCTCAACGCCTTACATTCCCTGAGCACAGCGCCGCCTCCCGTCCCGCGCAAGCTCCGCCGCCGATCCTTAACGCGCTGTTAACGATGTCCGGCTTACATCGGCCGTCCATCAAACCTTAACGAATGTGACCGAAGCCTTAACCATGACCAAGCCCGTGCGCCTTCGCGGCCGCTCCTTCCTTGCGCTCGTCCTCTCGCCCGAGCTGCCGTTCTCCGACTGGCTGGCGAGCCTCGACGATCTGGCGCGACGCTCGACGGGGTTCTTCCTCGGGCGGCCGATCGTGCTCGACGTCGGCGGCCTCGAGATCGACCGCGAGCAGCTCGCGGGGCTCCTGGCGGAGCTCTCGAAGCGCAACGTCCGGATCATGGGCATCGAGGGCGCCGCGCCGTCGCTGCTCGGGCCTCACATGCCGCCGGAAATGCGCGGTGGACGTTCGGCCGGCGATATCGAGCCCTCGGACGGGGCCGCGCAAACCGCCGCCGCCAGCGACGGAGATGGTGGGCAGGAGTCGGCCGCGGCACCGGCGCCGCTCCCCGCGAGAGCCTCGCTGATCGTGGATTCGCCGGTCCGCTCCGGCCAGTCGATCGTCTTTCCCGACGGCGACGTGACGGTGCTCGGCTCGGTCGGCTCCGGCGCCGAGGTCATCGCCGGCGGCTCGATCCACATCTACGGATCCTTACGCGGCCGCGCGCTGGCGGGCTCCGCGGGACAAGCCGGCGCGCGCATCTTCTGCCGCAAGCTCGAGGCCGAGCTCATCGCCATCGACGGTCTCTACAAGACCGCGGAGGACATCGAGGGCGCCCTGATCGGCAAATCGGTCCAAGCCTGGCTCGACGGCGACGAGCTGAAGACGGTGGCGCTCGCCTGAAACGACGCTCCGCACAGACAACAATGAGACGGAAGGACGGCCTGACATGGCAAAAGTGATGGTGGTGACATCGGGCAAGGGCGGCGTCGGCAAGACGACGTCGACGGCGGCCCTCGGGGCGGCGCTCGCGCTCGGCGGGCAGAGCGTCTGCGTCGTCGATTTCGACGTCGGCCTGCGCAATCTCGACCTCGTGATGGGCGCCGAGCGGCGCGTCGTCTACGATCTCGTCAACGTCATCCAGGGCGACGCCAAGCTTGCCCAGGCGCTCATCCGCGACAAGCGCATCGACACGCTCTCGCTGCTGCCGGCCTCGCAGACCCGCGACAAGGACAATCTCACCATCGAGGGCGTCGACCGGGTTATGGCGGAGCTCCGCGAGCGCTTCGATTGGGTGATCTGCGATTCCCCCGCCGGCATCGAACGCGGCGCGACGCTCGCCATGCGCCATGCGGACCTTGCCGTCGTCGTCACCAATCCGGAAGTCTCCTCGGTGCGCGACTCCGATCGTATCATCGGCATCCTCGACGCCAAGACGCTGAAGGCCGCGCGCGGCGAGCGGATCGAGAAGCACCTGCTCCTCACCCGCTACGACGTGGCGCGCGCCGAGCGCGGCGACATGCTGAAGGTCGAGGACGTGCTCGACATCCTGTCGATCCCGCTCCTCGGCATCATCCCCGAAAGCGTCGACGTGCTGCGCGCCTCGAACACGGGCACGCCGGTCACGCTCGGCGATGCCACGAGCGCGCCGGCACGCGCCTACATGGATGCGGCGCGGCGCCTCAACGGCGCGGCGATCCCGATGTCGGTCCCCGGCGACAGAAAGGGTCTCTTCGGACGCCTGTTCGGACGGAGGGCGGCATGAGCCTCTTCTCCTTCTTCAACAAGCGGGCTGCTTCTTCGGCGCCGGCCGCGCGCGAGCGGCTGCAGGTGCTGCTCGCCCACGAACGCGCCGCCATCGGGCAATCCGATCTCGTCGCGGTGCTGCGCGAGGAGATCCTCTCCGTCATCGCCAAGCACGTCGCGATCGACCGTGACAAGGTGAAGGTGAAGATGGAACGCGGCGAGCAGGTCTCGACGCTGGAGGTCGACATCGAGCTCCCCGTTCAAACCGGCGCCCGTACCGCTCCCCAGCGCCTCGCTTCGGCGCATTGAGACGGGCTCTACCGCCCGCACCCGCGGCGGCTCCGTTCGCGTACACCAGACCTACCCAGCAGAAAGGACCAAGGCCATGACCCGATCCGATCTCCTCAAACGCCTCCAGGAGGTGCAGGATGCCCCGCAGCTCAAGGGCCGCGATGTCCGGAGCATCACCGCGATCCTGTCGATGGACGCGCTTCTGAAGCATGTCGAGACCTGCGAGGCGACGGCGCGCAAGCACTGAGGCTGTGCGCGCCGGCCTTCGAGTGTTCCGAAGCAGACGAGGGAGCGGCGGGATGCCGGCACTTCGCGTCGGCGTTTCCGCAGCACCCCGCCGTCGCATCTGGCACGCGGCCTGCCTTACGGCTTCGTACCGCCACTTCCAGCAGCCTCAAGGACCACAGTCATGAAACGTGCCGACCTCACCGAAAAAATCCTCGACGCCAAGCGCGAAAAGGATCTTTCCTGGAAGGAGATCGCCAAAAAAATCGGCGGCTATTCCGACCTCTTCCTCATCACCGCGCTGCTCGGTCAGATGCCGCTGCCTCAAAAACAGGCCAAGAAGGCGGCCAAGCTCTTCGACCTCACCGCATCCGAGCAGAAGATGCTGTCGGAGACGCCGCATCGCGGCGTCGGCACCGTGATGCCCCCGACCGACCCGACGCTCTACCGCTTCTTCGAGGCGATGATGGTCTTCGGGCCCTCGATGAAGGAGTATATCCACGAGGAATTCGGCGACGGCATCATGTCGGCGATCGATTTCGACCTCCAGATGGAGCGCCTGCCCGACGAGAAGGGCGACCGCGTCAAGGTTGTGATGCACGGCAAGTTCCTGCCCTACAAGTATCACGGCGCCGAGGAAGGCGAGCAGGCGTTGGGCACCAAGCCGGCCTGAGGCAGGCAGCGGAGTCGCCCGCGACGCGTGGAAACTTCGGTCCCGGGCAACGAAAGGCGCCCGGTTCACGGAACCGTCAGCCCGCCGTGTGCGTATCCCTGCACACGGTGCGCTGACGTTTCGACACTTTCGGGTGTGCGCGTCACCGCTACCCCTCCCGAAAGAGATCGGATCGTCCCATGAACAGCATCGTCTACATCGTCGGCCTCGTCGTCATCGTTCTCGTGGTCCTCTCCTTCCTCGGCCTGCGCTGACGGGCAGAGCGCAGACGTTCTCGCTCCCCTTTCGTTTTCCCGTCTCGCCAGCCGTCGTGGCTCCGGTCTATGAACAACCGGTTCGATCGGCAGGTATGGCGCAACGGGAGCAGAGACATGAGCGAACGTCACCGCATCGGCGGATCCGGACTGTCGGCGGAAGTCGCAGTCGAAGGCGCCGAACTCGTCAGCCTCAGGGATGCCTCAGGCGACGAACTCCTCTGGCAGGCGGGTCCGGAATGGCCGCGCCATGCGCCGGTGCTGTTTCCGATCGTCGGGCGGCTGGCTGCTGATACGCTTCGCCATGACGGACAAGAGTACGCGCTGACGCAGCACGGTTTTGCCCGCGACTCGACCTTCCGGGTCACCGAAGAGTCGGACGATCGGATCGTCCTTCGGCTCGACGACAGTGCATCGAGCCGCGCGCGCTTTCCCTTCCCGTTCCGCCTCGAGATGATCTACGAGGCGGACGGAGAAACGCTCACCGTC
>JACMIV010000319.1 GCA_014380965.1 Rhizobiaceae bacterium
CGAGCGTCGCCCCGGCGCGAGCGCAAGTCGTTCTGGAAACGGGTCTCTCCGTCTCGAACCCGGATGCCGTCACCGACGTCAGGCCGGCTTTTGTTCCCCCGGAAACCAGCCCGGCGGCGAAGGCTGATAAAGCCGTCGCCGAGATTGTCGACCATGCGGGTCCCCTCGCCGCCCCTCCCGCCTCCGCGCGACGTCCCAAGGCTGCGAACGCCGCGGGCACCAAGCCGGCCGCGGCCGCGGCGGTTGCCTTCTCAGCCACTGCTGCCAAGGCAGAGACGGCGACGACCGAGGTTGCGCTTCCGCGCAGCCCGGACAATCGTCCGGTTCGACGCACGCCTCCCAAGCGCTGACGCCCTCCATTACAAATGCAAGAAAGCGCCCGTGCAAACTGGCGCTTTTTTTTGTGACTGCAAATAACTGTTGGACGGTCGTGTCGGCGTCGAGGTCGGTTTTGAAGATCGGGTTCGATCCGAAAAAAGCGAGCGGAACGAATCCGAACGCAGGCTGTCCTTCGAGCGGGCGGCCGAGTTCGCTTGGGACGGAGCGCTTTATGATGTGGATGTTCGAAAGTCATACCCAGAGCGCGGCTTCATCGAGCTCGGCGTGATCGGAGTGCGGGTGTCTTTCGTTTGCTTCGCGAATGTCGAGGGTGGCGTCCGGCTCCTCAGTTTTCGGAAGGCCAATTCAGGGGAGGTACGCCCGTTTGACGAGAGAGCCCCTGATCGATGACGACGGAGACGTTCGCGAGCTCTCGCTGGAGGATATGCAAGCCATGCGTCCGGCAGCGGAAGTGTTGCCCCCGGAGCTGCTCGCTCTTCTACCGAAACGCCCGCCGGGCGAGCGGGGCAAGGGACGCAGGGCGGCGAAGGAGGCCGTGACGCTTCGTCTCGATCCCGAGGTCATTCACCATTTTCGCGCGGGCGGGCCCGGCTGGCAGAGCCGGATCAACAAGGTGCTGCGCGGACTCCATCGGCACCGAGTCCTGAACGAGACCTTTCTTGTGTTGGGCGATTGTCCCGTGGCCGCACTCGGCCAAGCATCGATGGTGGCGTTTCCATGTCGTTCAAGAGCATCCTGATTTATTTTCATCGTTCTTGAAGCGTGAAAATCCTGCACCCATTTCGAAAGTCACGCGATGCTTGATGCGTCGCATGTCTCTACGAAAGGGAAGCGCACACATGTCTTCGCAAGCCTTGATCCGTCCGGCCTGGACGCCCGCCACGATCGGCCTCATGGTCGTTGGTTTCATGATCTACTGGCCGCTGGGCCTTGCCATGCTCGCCTATATCCTCTGGGGCGATCGTCTCGAAGCCTTCCGCCAGGATGTCGGCCGGTCGACCGACCGTGTTTTCGGCGGCCTTCGCCGCTCCGGCGCGGCGATGCCCTTCGCCACTCCCCGCACAGGCAACGTCGCATTCGACGAGTGGCGCGAGAAGGAACTCTCGCGTCTCGACGAGGAGCGCCGCAAGCTGATGGAGGCGAGCGCCGAGTTCGACGCCTATGCCCGCGAGCTTCGCCGCGCGAAGGACTCGGAGGAGTTCGACCGCTTCATGGCCACGCGCCGAAACGGGACCCAGCCGACGACCATCGACGGCTGAGCCTTCAAGTGCGGCGCCTTCACGGCTCGCCATCCGCAACCCGGCGACATCGAACGACACAGGACGGCGGCCGCGAGGCCGCCGTCGCTTTTTGGCCTCGGACATGATTCACTCGCGCTCCGAACATCCCTCGCGAATCGAACGGGCGCGATGCCGTTTTCTCTTTCAAAGCTTCTCGCGCGTCGACCCGCCAAACGCGCGCCGGCGAGTGAGATTTTGCCGCAGATGCTGGAGCTTTCGGCCGGGACGGTGCCTCTCGTGGTGCGGCGCAATCCGCGGGCGAAGCGTCTCATCATGCGACTTTCGCCCGGCGCTCGGGAGCTTTCGATCACCGCGCCGCCGCGCGTGTCCGCCGCCGCCATCCTCGACTTCATCGAGCGACACAAAGGCTGGGCCGAGAGCCGGATCGTTCGGGCCGAGGGGCTGATCGAGGTTGCGGACGGCGCGATCCTGCCGTTTCGCGGAGGCACGCTCCGGATCGTCCACGAACCCGGCCGGCGCGGCTCGCGCCTCGATACGGCGGCGGATGCCTTGGACGACATGGTGCTGAGGGTCGGCGGAGACGCGGGCCATCTTCCGCGCCGCGTGACGGACGCATTGAAGCGCGAAGCGCGGCGCGATCTGCAAGCCGCCGTCGACCGCCATTCCGCAGCCGTCGGTCTCCAGCCGTCAGCGATGACCTTGAAGGACACGCGAAGCCGGTGGGGCTCCTGCAGCGCCGACCGGCGCCTCTCGTTCTCCTGGCGGATCGTGATGGCGCCGCCCGAGGTGCTCGATTACCTCGTCGCGCACGAGGTTGCGCATTTTCGCCAGATGAACCACGCCCCGGCTTTCTGGTCGCTTTGCCGTGCGCTTTGCCCCGGCATGGACGAGGGACGCGCCTGGCTGAAGCGGCACGGGGCGTCGCTCCACGCCATCCGCTTCGGGTGATCGGGAGAACCGGGAACCCCGGTTTTCCCTTCGCCGCCCTTCAGCCCCGCGCCTTCTTCTCGAGCCGGCGCCGATGCAGCACCGGCTCGGTATAGCCGTTCGGCTGCGCCCTTCCCTCGAAGACGAGATCGCACGCGGCTTGGAAGGCGATCGAGGCGTCGAAGTCCGGTGCCATCGCCTCGTATTTCGCGTCGCCCGCGTTCTGGGCGTCGACCTTCTCGGCCATCTTCTTCATCGCCGCCATCACCTCGTCCTTCGAGACGACGCCGTGGTAAAGCCAGTTGGCGATGTGCTGGGAGGAGATGCGGCAGGTCGCTCGGTCCTCCATGAGGCCGATATCGTTGATGTCGGGTACGGTCGAGCAGCCGACGCCCTGGTCGATCCAGCGCACGACATAGCCGAGGATGCCTTGCGCGTTGTTCTGGAGTTCGGCGACGATCTGCTCCTCCGGCCAGTTCGCGCGGCCCGCGAGCGGAACGGTGAGAATGTCGCTCAGGATCGCGCGTCGGCCCTTGCCGGCGATATTCTCCTGCCAGGCGAGGACATCGACCCGGTGGTAGTGCGTCGCGTGCAGCGTCGCGGCCGTCGGGCTCGGCACCCAGGCGCAGTTCGCGCCGGCCTGCGGATGGCCGATCTTGGTGTTCAGCATGTCCTGCATCTTCGAGGGCATCGCCCACATGCCCTTGCCGATCTGCGCCTTGCCGCGCAAGCCGCAGAGAAGGCCGACATCGACGTTCCAGTCCTCGTAGGCGCCGATCCAGGTGCGGTCCTTCATCACGGTCTTGCGCACCATGGGACCTGCCTCCATCGAGGTGTGGATCTCGTCTCCGGTGCGGTCGAGGAAGCCGGTATTGATGAAGAACACGCGGGACTTCGCCGCGCGGATGCACTCCTTGAGGTTCACCGTCGTGCGGCGCTCCTCGTCCATGATGCCCATCTTGACGGTGTTCTCGGGCAAACCAAGCCCCAATTCCACGCGGCCGAAGATCTCGGCGGCGAAGGCGACCTCGTCCGGCCCGTGCATCTTCGGCTTCACGATGTAGATCGAGCCCGCGCGCGAGTTGCGGATGCCGCCCGCCTTCTTCAGGTCGTGCATCGCGATCATCGCCGTGACCATCGCGTCCATGATGCCCTCCGGAACCTCGGTGCCGTCCGCCAGATGGATCGCCGGGTTGGTCATGAGGTGACCGACATTGCGGATGAGGAGCAGCGAGCGGCCGGGCAGCGCCAGGTCCGTGCCGTCCGGCGCCGTGTAGATCCGGTCTGGGTTGAGGCGGCGCGTGACGGTCTTGCCGCCCTTTTCAAAGGCGTCCTCGAGATCCGCTTTCATAAGGCCGAGCCAGTTGCGGTAGACGGCCGTCTTGTCCTCGGCGTCGACGGCGGCGATCGAATCCTCGCAGTCGCAGATCGTCGAAACCGCCGACTCCATCAGCATGTCGGCGACGTGCGCCCGGTCGCGCGAGCCGATGCGGTTCTCGGCGTCGATCGTCACCTCGATGTGGAGGCCGTTCTGCCTGAACAGCACCGCTTTCGGCGCCGCCGGGTCGCCGACATAGCCGGCGAAGGCGGCGGGGTTCTTCAGCATCGCCTTCTTCGGCCCGCCGAACTCCGCGACGAGCGAGCCGCCCTCGACCGCGTAGGACGTGACGTCGATGTGCGAGACGCGGTCGAGGGGCGCGACGCCGTCGAGGAAACTCTTCGCCCATGAGACGACGCGAGCGCCGCGGGCGCGGTCGTACGCGCCGGCGGGCGGAGCGTCGCCCATCGCGTCGGTGCCGTAGAGCGCGTCGTAGAGCGAGGCCCAGCGGGCGTTGGCCGCGTTCAGCGTGTAGCGCGCGTTCATGAGGGGGACGACGAGCTGCGGGCCCGGCACCTTGGCGATCTCGGGATCGACGTTCGCGGTCTCGATCTGGAAGTCCGGCCCCTCGGGCTTCAGATAGCCGATCTCGCCGAGGAACGCCTTGTACTCCTTGATGTCGATCGTCTTGCCGCGCCGCTCTCTGTGCCAGTCGTCGAGCTGCGTCTGTACATCGTCGCGCACGGCCAGCAGCGCCCGGTTCTTCGGTGCGAGGTCGTGGACGATGTCGGAAAAGCTCTTCCAGAACCGGTCGGGCTCGATCCCGGTGCCCGGCAGCGCCTCGCCGTCGATGAAGGCCTTCAGCTCAGACGCGACCTTCAGGCCGTGGGCTTCGATCGTCTCTGGCAACGTCGCGTTCAAAGTCTCGGGCATTGGGGGGAACCTCTCGTCTGCATCGTCGGGCCGTCGGCTACCCATATGATGCCGGCCCATCGCTGATCGATTGGACGAAAGGCATAGGCGCCGCGAAGGCACCGCCGCCGGGCGCGACAGACGCCCGGACATCGAAGTTCCGGTGCCCGAGACAGGAAATCGGGCATCGCGCGTCAGGTGTCAATCGCCGCGGGCGCCGCGCGGGAAGAACGGGGCATGAGGCCTTCCGGAAGCCTATCGGCGAGGCTCATCCGACATCCTGCGAACGGCTCTGCGCAGCGGTCGCCTCCAGTATGGATGCGACCAGATCCACAAGCCTGCCGTCGTCGCGAAATTCCACCCCCTGTGCCCGCTCGCAGGACACCTTACAGATCGTCGCCCCATTTCGCGCGCCGGGCGCCCGCAAACGCCACTTTTTCCCGTTTCGGAACCGTGACGAAGCCTGCGCTTCCGTCGACACGGCAGACCTTAGCGGTGAGGCCGATCTTCGACAGGTCCGGACGGTCGAGGATCCGGCCGAGGCCTGCGGGCGTGAAGATCGGCTCACGGACGGCGAGGAGATAGGCGAACTTCTCGTCTTCGTAGGACAAGGCGGCGCCCTTGGCGGCCCGGTGGTCGC
>JACMIV010000320.1 GCA_014380965.1 Rhizobiaceae bacterium
CGTCCTGCGGCGCAGCCCCCGGTCGCCCAGATGCGGCCCACCGGCAAGGGGGGCGCCGCTCCCGCAGCCTCCGCCGACGAGTGGGCCGAATTCTGAGCTGCGGAAGGAGGGCGCCGCTCCTTCGGGACGAACGTTAGAGACCAGCCGCGTCGCGCATCGGGTCCGACGCGGCAAACCGCGCCCGTCCCTCCCGCATATCGACCTCTCCGCGCAGAACCATCGCGAGAGCATGCGCATAGAGCCGGTGCTCGGCCTTCAGCACACGCGCCGCCAGCGTCTCCGGCGTGTCGCCGGTCTCGACCGACACTGCCGACTGCGCGATGATCGGGCCCCCGTCCATCTCGAAGGTCACGAAATGGACGGTGCAGCCGTGGAGGCGCACGCCGGCCTCGATGGCCCGGCGGTGTGTTTCGAGCCCCGGGAAGAGCGGCAGGAGCGACGGGTGGATATTGATCATCCGGCCCGCGAAGCGTTCGACGAAATCCGACGACAGAAGGCGCATGTAGCCGGCGAGCGCGATGACGTCCGGCCGGGCGGCTTCGATCGCGGCGATGAGGTCGGCCTCGTGCGCGGCCTTGCTGGGATAGCTCTTGCGCGGTACGGCGCGCGCCTCGATGCCTTCGGCCCTGGCGGCGCTCAGTCCGCCCGCCTCGGCGATGTCCGAGAAGACGGCGACGATCTCGCCGGGATAGGCCGGGTCTTTTGTGGCCTCGACGAGCGCCGCCATGTTGGAGCCGCGGCCCGAGAGGAGCACGACCACACGCTTTCGCAACGCTCCCGCGCCTGAGCCAGACGTGCCGGAGCGCTCCATCACAGCGCGAGGGCGCCGTTGAACGTCACGGCCGCGCCCTCGCGCGGCAAGATGCGGCCGAGCGCGACGACCGTTTCGCCCTCGGCCTGGAGGATCGCCGAGACGGTCGCGGCCTCCGCGGCGGAGACGACGACGATCATGCCGATGCCGCAGTTGAAGGTCCGCAGCATCTCGGGTTCCGTGACGCCGCCCGCCTTCGCCAGCCAGCCGAAGACGGCAGGCGGCTTGAACGCGAAGAGGTCGATCTCGGCCGACAGATGGTCCGGCAGGACGCGCGGGATGTTCTCCGGAAACCCGCCGCCGGTGATGTGGGCCAGCGCCTTGATGCCGCCGAGGCCTTCGAGGCCGGGCAGCCGGAAGGCGGCGAGAAGGGGCTTCACGTAGATGCGCGTCGGCGCGATCAGCGCCTCGGCCAGCGAAGCGGCGTCGGTCTGGAACGGGGCGGGGGCATCGTAGCCGGCGCCGGAGAGCTCGACGATACGCCGCACGAGCGAATAGCCGTTGGAATGGACGCCCGACGATGCAAGGCCGAGGATCATGTCGCCGGCCTTGAGATCGCCGCTCGGCAGGAGGCGGCCGCGCTCGGCGGCACCGACGGCAAAGCCGGCGAGATCGTAGTCCTTCTCGGCGTAGAGGCCGGGCATTTCCGCGGTTTCGCCGCCGAGAATGGCGCAGCCGGCCATGATGCAGCCCTTGGCGATGCCCTCGACGATCGCCTCGCCCTGCTTCGGATCGAGCTTGCCCGTCGCGAAATAGTCGAGGAAGAACAGCGGCTCGGCGCCCTGTACGACGAGGTCGTTGACGCACATCGCCACGAGATCGATGCCGATCGTGTCGTGCAGCCCGGTCTCGATCGCGATCTTCAGCTTGGTGCCGACGCCGTCGTTCGCCGCGACGAGGACCGGATCGGAAAAGCCTGCGGCCTTGAGGTCGAACAGCCCGCCGAAACCGCCGATCTCGCCGTCCGCGCCGGGACGGCGGGTGGAGCGCACATGCGGCTTGATGCGCCGCACCAGCTCGTTTCCGGCATCGATGTCGACGCCGGCGTCAGCGTAGGTGAGGCTGTTGGTCGTGTCGCTCATCTGGCAAGGCTCCCTGGAGAGCCGGAAGTGACACGGATGCGGCATTTCGAGCAAGGGGCACGCGGCCACCGCAGCGCCGCAAGGAATCCGCGCGACTTTCAGCGTTGCACTGCAACCAAGACGCCGCCGCCCGTCTTCTTCGCCTTGACCCGCAGCAGCGTGGATGACACGTCAAAAGGACGACGTGCAGCCGGGGCGACGGCCGGGGGCGAGTGGGGAGAGCTGAGCGCATGACCACCGACAAAGGCCATCTTCTGCGCCGTCAGATCATGTTCTGGAGCCTTGCGGCGCTCGTCGCCATCGCGTTCATCTGGGTTTTTTCCTCGATCCTCCTGCCGTTCGTCTTCGGCCTTGTGATCGCTTACTTCCTCGATCCGGTGGCAGATTGGCTGGAGCGGCGCGGCCTGTCGCGGCTGATGGCGACCGTCGTCATCCTCGTTCTCTTCATCCTGACCTTCGCGGCCGTGATCCTGATCGTCGTGCCGGTCATCGCCAGCCAGACGGCGTCCTTCGCCCAGCGCGTTCCGGAATATCTCGACCGCCTCCAGCAGATCGCAGCCCAAGCCCGCTCCGGACCGCTCGCCTTCCTCTTCGAGGGCAACGAGCAGATGACGCAGCAGGATTTCGGCAAGATCGTCTCGGACGGATCGAGCATGGTGACCTCCCTGCTCGGCTCGATCTGGACCTCCAGCCTCGCGGTGGTCAACTTTCTCTCGATCTTCGTCGTGACGCCCGTCGTCGCCTTCTATCTGCTGCTCGACTGGGACAGCATGATCAAGAAGATCGACGACTGGGTGCCGCGCCAGCACGTCACCACCGTCCGGCGTCTTGCGTATGAGATCGACCGTTCGGTCGCCGGCTTCATCCGGGGCCAGGGGAGCCTCTGCCTGATCCTCGGCAGCTTCTACGCGATCGGGCTCTCGCTGATCGGCCTCAATTTCGGTCTTCTCATCGGCATGTTCGCCGGGCTCATCTCGTTCATTCCCTATGTCGGTTCGGCCGTCGGCCTCGTCCTGTCGGTCGGGGTGGCGCTGGTGCAATTTTGGCCGGACTACATCTGGATCGTCGCGGCGGTCGTGATTTTCGCCCTCGGTCAGTTTATCGAAGGCAACATTCTCCAGCCCAAGCTCGTCGGCGCCTCGGTCGGGCTCCATCCCGTCTGGCTGATGTTCGCGCTCTTCGCCTTCGGAGCGCTGTTCGGCTTCGTCGGGCTGCTCATCGCGGTCCCCGCGGCGGCGGCCGTCGGCGTCCTCGTGCGCTTCGCGATCCAGCAATATCTCCAGAGCGAGATGTATTACGGCCGCTCGCTCGGTCAGGAGGGCGTGTCGACGGGGGCCATCGACGGCCATCCGATGCAGGCGATGCTGAAATCGGAGTTCGAGCCGGCATCTGCCGCAACGGCACAGACTTCGTCGCGGAACGCAGAATAGCGGGCCTATTCGGTCCGGAAGAGTTTGCCGCGCTCCTGAGACGCGTTAGCCTCGCTGAGGTGCGGCGACAGCCAACACGTAAGCATGCCAGATCATTTAAGAAACCGAGCGCCGAAGGACATCGAGCGCAAGTCGTCCGAAAAAAAGACGCAACACGTGCGCTTTACCCTCTATGATTCCACAGCGCCGTTGATTCGCTCACCGGTTTCGACAACCAGGGCAGAGGACCAGACTGACGACGTGATCGCCGTGACGCCCGCCCAACTCCCGTTCGACCTGCCGCACAGCGCCTCGCTGTCGCGCGACGATCTGATCGTGTCGGACGCCAACCGGCTGGCGGTCGCCGCGATCGACTCCTGGCCCGCATGGCAGCATCCGGTG
The DNA here is from genome assembly GCA_014380965.1 of Rhizobiaceae bacterium. Classification (GTDB taxonomy): domain Bacteria; phylum Pseudomonadota; class Alphaproteobacteria; order Rhizobiales; family Rhizobiaceae; genus Plantimonas. Next base: position 3,705 of record JACMIV010000320.1, read on the forward strand.
CTTCTCGTCGTCGGGCCGCCGGGCTCGGGCAAGTCGCACCTCGCCTCAGCCTTCGCCGAGAGGGCAGGAGCGCAGTTCTTTTCGGCCGACAACGCGCTGGCAAGCGCTTGGGGCCACGAGCGTCCCTTCGTCATGGTCATCGACGATCTCGACCGGACGACCGCGCTGGACACGAGTATCTTCGAGCTCGTGAACGCCGCCCGTCTCGGCGGCGGCTTCGTTCTCGCCACGTCGCGGACGGCGCCCTCGAACATGGGATTGGCGCTGCCCGACCTCGTGTCGAGGCTGAGGGCAGCGACCCTCGTCGAGATCGGCGCGCCGGACGACGCGCTCTTGTCGGGCGTCCTCGCCAAGCTCTTCGCCGACCGCCAGATCGCCGTCGAATCGCGGTGGCTGGCGTTTCTCGCCCGCCGCATGGAGCGTTCGCTGGAAGCTGCGGAGAGGCTCGTCGCGGCGATCGATCACGAAGCCCTGGCCTCGAAGGAGAAGGTCTCCCGACCGCTTCTGCAGCGTGTGCTCGACCGTCTCGGCGTGGCGCGGGCGCAGGAAGATACGAGCTTCGCGAGCGAAGGCGAAGGGTCCAACATGCGCCCGGGGCAGTCCGGGGGAAGGAACTGACGATCGTGGACGACATCGATACAGGGGAAAACCCCGTCAAGCCGCCGCGCCGTCAGCCACGCCTGAGGGTCGCGGCTTCGGCGAAGGGCCAGCCGCTTCGCACCTCCCGCCAAGGCCACGGCCAGAAACCGACCGTTGCGGCTGCGAAACCAGCGGCAGCGGTCAAGCCGCGGGCGCAGCGGCTGCGAGCATCGGGCGCGGCGGCGAAGCGCTTGTCCGGTGCCGCTGCAAAGGGGGCGGATGCAATCTTCGCCGAAA
>JACMIV010000321.1 GCA_014380965.1 Rhizobiaceae bacterium
CGGATCGTGTCGCCGATGCCCTCCTGGAGGAGGATGCCCATCGCGGCGGAGGAGGCGACGATGCCCTTGGTGCCCATGCCGGCTTCGGTCAGGCCGAGATGGAGCGCGTGGTCGGTGCGGCTCGACAGGTCCCGGTAGACGCCGATGAGGTCCTGCACGTTCGACACCTTGGCGGACAGGATGATCTTTGAGCGCGGCAGGCCCGTCTCTTCGGCGAGCGCCGCCGAAAGCAGCGCCGACTGGATGATCGCCTCGCGCATCACGGACCTTGCCGAGCGGGGGATCGGGAGAGCCGAGTTCTGGTCCATCAGCCGCGTCAGAAGATCCTGGTCGAGCGAACCCCAGTTCACGCCGATCCGCACCGGCTTGTCCCAGCGGATCGCCGCCTCGATGATCTCGATGAACTGCCGGTCCTTCTTGTCCTTGAAGCCGACATTGCCCGGATTGATGCGGTACTTCGCAAGCGCCTCGGCGCAGGCGGGATGATCGGCGAGCAGCGTGTGGCCGATATAGTGGAAATCGCCGACCAGCGGCACGGTGATGCCGAGGCGGTCGAGCCGCTCGCGCACACGCGGCACCGCGGCGGCGGACTCGTTGCGGTCGACGGTGATGCGAACGATTTCCGAGCCGGCCTTGGCGAGCGCCGCCACCTGCGCGACCGTCGCATCCACGTCGGCCGTGTCGGTGTTCGTCATCGATTGCACCACGACGGGCGCCGACCCGCCGACGAGAACACCGCCGACATCGACGCCGACGGTCGGGCGTTTCGGCGCCGGATCGGCTTCTCTGGCTTCGTCGAAGGATGGACGGGGTGCTGCGTCGAAGGACGAGCGGAGGGCTTCGACGTTCATCGGCGTCTTCCCGAAAGGCGGTTCGGCAACGGTCTTGCGGACCCCGCCGCCGGGGCCGGCCATCCGCGCGCGTCTGTTCGATCGAGGTGGCGCTTTCGCGCGCGCTTGTCAAATGCCCTGCCCGTGAAATGAAAGAGGACCATGTCGGCTCCATGGCGAGCGGGAGAGGAGCGAGAGCGGCAAAGCTGCAGAAGACGACTTGCCTCGAAAGCCCGCCCCGATCTATGGCGGGTTGGACCTTTGCCGGAAAGACGCTGACGCCATGACCTTCGGACCGATCCTTGCCATCATCGTCCTGACAATGCTTCTCGGCTCGCTGCCGCTCTGGCCTTGGTCGCGCGGGTGGACCAACCGCCCGGCGATCCTTCTGGTGATCCTGCTTGCCACGATCGTCATCGCCATTGCCCTGCAGATCATCTGAAGAAACCGCCGCGGGAGCGCGGGGGTTGCCGCCGCCGGGGTTGAATTCCAGGACCGTCGCGTGATCTTGCGCTATGCCGCGGTCGAGCGGCCGACCGCCGTTCGAGACGCCGCTTGACCGAACCCTCTCCGCAGACCCCGAAAGGTTGATGTTCCGGCCATGGCCATCCTTCTCCTCTTCTTCATCGTCGTCCTCATCGCGTCCTTCCCGGCCTGGCCCTACTCTCGCAACTGGGGCTTTGCGCCGAGCGGCGTGATCGGCCTCTGCCTCGTCGCAGTGCTCGTCACCTATCTCGCCCGCGGCGGCGTCTGAGCCGAAACGCGCGTCACGGCTCCGGCGCCGCATCCGCGCCGGAGACGAGGTTGGCCGCGAAGAACGTGCCGACCAGGAACAGAGCTAGCCCGGCGAAGACAGGGGCGAAGCCGGTCGTCTCGGCGATGAAGCCGATCGCCGAAGGCGCAACGAGAATGCCGGAATAGCCGAGCGCGGTGACGATCGAGAGCCCGGCGCCCGGCCGGAGACCCTCGACATTGCCGGCCGCCGAGAAGGCGATCGGCACGATGTTCGAGATTCCGATTCCCATGACGGCAAAGCCGAGGACGGCGACGGCCGTGTTCGGGGCGGCGGCGATGAGGATGAGCCCGAAGGCCGCGGCCGCGCTGCAGAGGCGCGCGGTCTTCACCGCCCCGAGGCCGCCGCGGATGCCGTCGCCGGCAAAACGGAAGACTGCCATCGTCAGCGAGAAGGCGGCGAAGGCGAGTCCCGAGGCGGAGGCGCCGGCGCCGAGTTCCTGCCTGAGATAGACCGCGCTCCAGTCGATCGCCGCCCCTTCCGGGATCATGGCGAAGAGCGCGAAAAGGCCGATCGCGAAGGCTTTGAGCATACCTGCCCTGCCGCCGCCTGCGCCTGCGCCTGAGGCCTCCTGCGCACCGAAGACGCCTTCCGGCTCCGGCGCATCGAAAAGGGCTCCGCGCCAGACCAGCGGCAGGACCGCGAAGATGGCGGCGGCAGCAAGGAGCGCGTGGCCCTCCGGTCCGAGCGCCGCGATCAGGAAACCGCCCGCGCCGGCCCCGACGAGGCCTCCGACGCTCCAGAACCCGTGGCACGAGGACATGATCGCTTTCGTCATGCCACGCTCGACCGCCACCGCGTTGGCGTTCATCGCGACGTCCATCCCGCCGGTCGCGATGCCCATGAAGACGATCGCGAAAGCGGCGGAGGCAAGGCTCGGGGCGAAGACCACCAGAGGCAGTGCAAGCGCCAGCGCGACGTGCAGCACGAGCATCGGCGGGCGCGAGCCGAAGCGGCCGATGATCCGCCCGACGACCGGCATCGCGGCGACGGCGCCGATGCCGAAAGCGAGGATCATCAGGCCGAGCGTCGATTCGGCGATGCCGAGCCGGGACGCGAAGACGGGGATCTGCGGCGCCCAGCTACCGATCAGGAAACCGTTGGCGAAGAAGGCCGCCGACACGGCGCGGCGATGCGATTGCGAGGACGTCATTCTTTCAGCGGCCTCTGAGATAGGCGTACCAGTAGGCGAGGCCGATCGAGGCGCCCCCGATCACGTTGCCGAGCGTGACGAAGAGAAGGTTGTAGGCAAAACCGAAGAGCGTGACGCTGCCGAAGGCCTCCGGCGCAGCGCCCGCAGCCGTCCAAAATTCCGGGGCCGCGAAGGTCTTGATCCCGATCGCGATAGGGATGATCGACATGTTGGCGACGGAATGCTCGAAACCCGCCGCCACGAACACGGCTATGGGACCTGCAAGCGCCAGGAGCTTGCCCGGAACGGTGCGCGCCGCCTGCGTGACCCAGATGGCGAGGCAGACGAGCATGTTGGCGAGAATGCCGGAGGCGATGAGCGCGACGATGCCCTTGTCCACCTTCGTCCGCGCCGCTTCGAGTGCCGCGATCCCGACCGCCCCGTCGCCCGGCAGATGACCGCCGGCGACGACGAACAGAAACGCGACGAGGACCGCACCGGCGAGATTTCCGCCGTAGACGAGGCCCCAGAAGCGCCACATCGTCCCCGAGTCCAGCGTGTCGCGGATGCGATTGATGACGAGCATCGTATCGCCGGTGAAGAGCTCTGCCCCCGCGACGACGACGAGCGCGAGGCCGACGGAGAAGCCGAGGCCCGCGAGGAGATGCTGCGGCCCGGAATAGCTCCCATCGCCCGCCGAGACGACGAGATACGCGATGCTACCGAACGCGATGTAGGCGCCGGCGAGCACCGCGAGCAGGAGGACGTCGCCGGAAGGCTTCTTCACCTTGCCCGATAGGTAGTCGAGTGCGATCCGTGCGGCCTCCGGCGGCGCGGCGTCGACGGCCTTCACCGTGGCGGGTGCGTCTTCGGCCATGCGTGCCTCCCTCGGACGGGCGGTCTGTCCCGCTCGCTCAAGCAAGATGGAGGCGCGATCGCCGACGGACAGTGGCCCGTCTCAGGAAAGCCCCAAGCCGCCTGACGACCGGGGGTCCGGCAGCTCAGTTCGCGTAGGCGACGAGCAGGTCCTTCGCGTCGATCTGATCGCCGACCTTGACGTGGACGGCCTCGATCGTGCCGTCGCGGTCGGCGTGCATCGCCGTCTCCATCTTCATCGCCTCGATGGAGAGGAGCACGTCCCCGGCCTTGACGGCCTGCCCGACGGAGACGCCGAGTGTGGAGACGACTCCGGGCATCGGCGCGCCGACATGGGCGGGATTTGCCGCGTCCGCCTTGGGTTTCGCCGCGGCCGTGCCGGAACGCGAGCGGTCCGGCACCTTCACACGGCGCGGTTGGCCGTTCAGCTCGAAGAAGACGGTCCGCAGGCCCTTCTCGTCGGTCTCGCCGAAGCCGAGGCAGCGGATGACCAACGTCTTGCCGCGCTCGAGATCGACGAGCACCTCCTCCTCCTGGCCGATGCCATAGAAATAGCTCGGCGTCGGCAGGCCGCTGACCGGGCCGTAAAGGTCCTGCGTCGCCGCGAAGTCGGTGAAGACCTTCGGATACATGAGGTAGGAGGCGAAGGCCTGGTCGTCGATCGGATGTTCGAGCTTGGCCTCGATCTCCGCGCGCATGGCGGCAAGATCGGCATCGGCGAGGAGCGAGCCCGGCCGCGCGGTGATCGGCGCCTCGCCCTTCAGCACCTTCTTCTGCAGGGCTTCCGGCCAGCCGCCGGTGGGCTGCCCGAGATCGCCGCGCATCATCGAAACGACCGAATCGGGGAAGGCGATGTCCTTGGCCGGGTTCTCGACGTCGGCGACGGTCAAATCCTGACTGACCATCATCAACGCCATGTCGCCGACGACCTTCGAGGAGGGAGTCACCTTCACGATGTCGCCGAACATCTGGTTGACGTCGGCATAGGTCTGCGCGACCGCATGCCAGCGCGTGTCGAGGCCGAGCGAGCGGGCCTGCTCCTTGAGATTGGTGAACTGGCCGCCCGGCATCTCGTGGAGATAGACCTCTGAGGCAGGGCCCCGCAGATCGCTTTCGAAGGCGGCGTACTGGTTGCGGACGGCCTCCCAGTAGAACGAGATCCGCCGGATCGCCTCGGTCGAGAGCCCGGTGTCGCGCTCGCGGCCCGACAGCGCCGCGGCGATCGAGCCGAGACAGGGCTGCGAGGTGTTGCCGGAGAAGGCATCCATCGCCGCGTCGATCGCGTCGACGCCGGAATCGACCGCCGCGAGAATCGTCGCCGCCGCGATGCCGGACGTGTCGTGGGTGTGGAAGTGGATCGGCAGCCCGACCTCCTCCTTCAGCGCCTTGAAGAGGACGCGCGCGCCGGCCGGCTTCAGGAGCCCCGCCATGTCCTTGACGCCGAGAATGTGGGCGCCGGCCGCCTCCATCTCCTTGGCGAGCGCGACGTAGTATTTCAAATCGTATTTCGGGCGAGCGGAGGAAAGGAGATCGGCCGTGTAGCAGATCGCGCCCTCGCAGAGCTTGTCGGCCTCGCGCACAGCGTCGATCGAGACACGCATGTTCTCGGTCCAGTTGAGGCAGTCGAAGACGCGGAAGAGATCGACGCCCCCCTTCGCGGCCTCCGCCACGAAGCGCTTCACGACATTGTCGGGATAGTTGGTGTAGCCGACGCCGTTCGAGCCGCGCAAAAGCATCTGGAGAAGGATGTTCGGCGCCCGCTCGCGGATGAGCGCAAGGCGCTCCCAAGGGTCCTCGGTCAGGAAGCGCATGGCGACGTCGAAAGTCGCCCCGCCCCAGCATTCGAGGCTGAGAAGCTGCGGCAGCGCGCGCGCATACGCGTCGGCGATGGCGACGATGTCGTGGGTCCGCACGCGCGTCGCCAGCAGCGACTGGTGCCCGTCCCGCATCGTCGTGTCTGTCACGAGCACCTGCTTCTGCGCCAGCATCCAGTCGGCGAAGCCCTTCGGGCCGAGCGTGTCGAGCTTTTGGCGGGTACCCTCGACGATCGGGTCGGTGAAGACCGGCACGCGCGGCAGGGCGTGGTCCTTGTTGGGCTTCGGCCGTCCCCGCGTCTCGGGATGGCCGTTGACGGTGACGTCGGCGAGATAGGTGAGGAGCTTCGTCGCGCGGTCGCGGCGCTTCACCTGCGCGAACAGCTCCGGCGTCGTGTCGATGAAGCGCGTCGTATAGGTGTTCGCCTTGAAGCTCGGATGGGTGATGATCGCTTCGAGGAAGGTGAGGTTGGTCGCGACGCCCCGGATGCGGAATTCGCGCAGCGCCCTGTCCATGCGCGCGATCGCCTCCCCCGGTGTCGGCGCCCAGGCGGTCACCTTCTCCAGCAAGGGATCGTAGAAGCGCGTGATGACGGCGCCCGAATAGGCCGTGCCGCCGTCGAGCCGGATACCGAAGCCGGTGGCGCCGCGATAGGCGGTGATGCGGCCGTAGTCCGGGATGAAGGCCTGTTCCGGGTCCTCGGTGGTGATGCGGCACTGGAGCGCGTGGCCGTAGAGCTTGATGTCCTCCTGGCGAGGCACGCCGCTTTCGGGCGTTCCGATTGCGTGACCGTCGAGGATGTGGATCTGCGCCTTGACGATGTCGATGCCGGTGACCTGCTCGGTCACGGTATGCTCGACCTGGATGCGGGGATTCACCTCGATGAAATAGAATTTGTCGGTGTCGGCATCCATCAGGAACTCGACCGTTCCCGCGCCGACATAGGCCGTCGCCTCGGCGAGCGTCCTCGCATAGCCGGCGAGTTCCCGGCGTTGCGCGTCGACGAGATAGGGAGCGGGCGCTCGCTCGACGACCTTCTGATTGCGCCGCTGGATCGAGCAGTCGCGCTCGAAGAGGTCGACGACGGTACCGTGCGTGTCGCCGAGGATCTGGACCTCGACGTGCCG
>JACMIV010000322.1 GCA_014380965.1 Rhizobiaceae bacterium
AATCGGTGCGCACGAGGCAGAAGATCCAGTCGGCATGCTGGCCGAGCGTCGTCCATGTCTTCTGCCCGTTAACCACGTAGGCGTCGCCGTCGCGCTTGGCCGTCGTCTTCAGGGAGGCGAGGTCCGATCCGGCGCCGGGCTCGGAGAAGCCCTGGCACCACCAGTCGTCGAGATTGGCGATGCGCGGCAGGTACTTCGTCTTCTGCGCGTCGTTGCCGAAGGTGTAGATGACGGGCGCCACCATGTTGTGGCCGAAGGGGAGCACCTGCGGGGCCGGCGCGAGCTGCATCTCGTCCTGGAAGATGTACTCCTCGACCGGTGTCCAGCCCGTGCCGCCGAACGCGACGGGCCAATGCGGGACCGACCAGCCCTTCCGGTTCAGAATGCGCGTCCAGCGGACCATGCCGTCCTTGCCGATCTCGCGGCCGTCGCGGGCCTTCGCGGCGATATCGGCAGGCAGGTTCTCGGCGATGAAGCGGCGCACGTCCTCACGGAAGGCATTTTCCTCGTCGGTGAAGCGCAGGTCCATGGACGTCATCTCCTAGCTTCGACCACCTCGACGATCGACCAAATTCCACATTGCGGAATTTCATTTTGTGTTGCGGAACGCTATGAAGGGCGGCACGCTTTGTCAACGGTTCCAACAGCCACGTTCCGGCGGGGCGCCGAGGCATCAACAAGGTGTGGCCTGTGACCCCCGACACTCGAAACGACGACAGAGGACCTCCTCGCATGGCTACCGAAGACGAGGCCGCAAGGCGAGAGACCGCCGAAGATATCGCGGTGCTCGTTCTCGACAATCCGCCCGTCAATGCGCTGTCCCACCGGCTGCGGATTGCGATCGCGGCGGGGATCGAGCAGGCGATGGCCGATGAAAGCGTCTCGGCGCTGGTCATACTCTGTGCCGGGACGACCTTCATCGTGGGCGCCGACATCACCGAGTTCGGCCGGCCGATCGAGGCGCCGTCCTTGCAGGATCTCATCGCGCTGATCGAGTCGGCGGCAAAGCCCGTCGTCGCGGCGATCCACGGCAATGCGCTCGGCGGCGGGTTCGAACTGGCGATGGCCTGCCACGCCCGCATCGCGCTGCCGTCGGCAAAAGTCGGGCTGCCCGAGATCAAGCTCGGCCTGATCCCCGGCGCCGGTGGGACGCAGCGCCTGCCGCGGCTCGTCGGCGTCAAGCATGCGCTCGCCGCGATCCTGTCGGGCGAGCCGATGGGCGCGGCGACCGCCAAGGAACTCGGCGCGATCGACGCGGTCGCTCACGGCGACTTGCGCATCGAGGCCGTGCGTTTCGCGCAAGCGATCGTTGCGGACGGCCAGCCGCTTCGCCGGGTGCGCGACAGCGACGGCAAGCTGCGCGCGCGGGGCGAGCCGATGGCCCTCTTCGAGGAGGCGAAGGCCCTGTACGGCCGCCGAGCGAAGGGCAACGACGCCTTCAAGGGCGCGCTTGCCGCCGTCCACGCGGCGGTGACGATGCCGTTCGACGCGGGGCTCCAACGCGAGCGGGACATCTTCGCGGCTCTTCTGGGCGGCACGCAATCGAAGGCGCAGCGCTACCTTTTTTCGGCGACGCGCGCCGCGGCGAAGGTTCCGGACGTTCCGGCCGGTACGGCGACGATCCCCATCGCGCGGGTCGGAGTCGTCGGCGCCGGCACGATGGGCGGCGGCATCGCCATGACCTTCCTGGCCGCCGGCCTGCCCGTCACGCTCGTCGAAACCGATCGCGCAGCGCTCGACCGGGGCGTGGCGGCGATCGAGGCGACGCTGTCCGCCTCCGCCGACAAGGGCCGGATCCGGCCGGAGGATGTCGGCCGCCGGATGAAGCGGCTCAGCGCGACGCTGGCGCTTGCCGATCTTTCGAACTGCGATCTCGTGATCGAGGCAGTCTTCGAGGACATGGCGCTCAAGACGGCGGTCTTTGCCGTTCTCGATCGGGTGGCGAAGCCAGGGGCAATTCTCGCCTCGAACACGTCCTACCTCGATATCGATACCATCGCGGGGGCGACGACGCGGCCCGATCACGTCCTCGGTCTTCATTTCTTCTCGCCGGCCCATGTCATGCCGCTTCTGGAGATCGTGCGTGGCAAGGCGACGGCGACGCCCGTCATCGCCACCGCGATGGCGCTCGCCCGCAGGCTCGGCAAGACGCCGGTGCTCGTCGGCGTCTGTCACGGCTTCGTCGGCAACCGGATGCTGAAGGTGCGACAGCGGGAGGCGAATGCGCTGCTTCTCGCCGGGGCGATGCCCTGGGACGTCGACCGGGTCCTCACCGACTTCGGAATGCCGATGGGGCCGTTCCAGATGGCGGATCTCGCGGGGCTCGATCTCGGTTGGACCAGAGAGGCCTCTCAGGGCGAGACGATCGCCGAGAGGCTCTGCGAGGCGGACCGGCGCGGGCAGAAGACCGGCGCGGGCTTCTACGACTACGATTCCGGCCGCAAGGGCGTCCCGTCGTCCGTCACGGAGCGCCTGCTTCTGGAGCTTCGCGAGGAAAGAGGGCTCGCAAGGCGCGCGGTTGGCGAGGCGGAAATCCTCGAGCGCTGCCTCTACCCCATGATCAACGAGGGGGCCCGGATCGCCGAGGAGGAGATCGTCGCCCGCGCCTCCGACATCGACGTCGTCTGGGTCAACGGGTACGGCTGGCCGGCGACGAAGGGCGGTCCGATGTTCTTCGCCGATCTTGTGGGCGCAAGGGCGGTGCTGGATCGGATGCGGGCGCTCGAAGCGGAGTTCGGATCGGCCTTGGCGCCCTCGGCGGCGCTGATAGAGGTCGCGGAAAGCGGCAGGAGCTTCACCGGCGCCTTCGGCTGACCTCGCGAGAGGTGAGCCGGACAAGGCTGCCTACCGGAATCGGGCGGCGCGCATCGGTGAAATTCTGATATGCCAGGACGGAACGAGGAAGCGGCAGGACTTGCTTCCCGAGTGCGGGTTCGAGGATCGATGCGAAGACGCGACGACGAGATCGTAGAGGAAGGCGAGGGACTTTCGATCGCCGACGATCCTGGCATCGTGACCTCGCTGGCGCGGGGCCTCGGAGTCCTTCGCGCCTTCCGGCGAACCGATTCCGGCCTCGGCAACCAGGAACTCGCCGCACGCACCGGCCTGCCGAAAGCGACCGTCTCGCGCCTCACCTATACGCTGAGCCGCCTCGGCTACCTCGTCTATCGGCCGGAAACCGCGAACTACCGGCTTGGCACCGGCGTGCTCGCGCTCGGGCTGACGACGCTCGGCGCGATGGGCATCCGCGAGGTTGCCCGGCCGGTCATGCAGGACCTTGCCGACCATTGCGGCGGGGCGGTCGCCATGGGTACGCGCGACGGCATGGCGATGATGTATCTCGAGACCTGCCACGGCTCCAGCACCATCCAGATCGCGCTCGAGGCGGGCAGCCACCTGAAGCTTGCGACCTCCGCCATCGGCCGCGCCTACCTGGCCGGGCTCTCGCCGGCCGAGCGCGCACCGATGCTGAGGCGCCTCGAGGCGCGCGAAGGGCGGAACTGGCCGGCGATTCGGCGCGGCATCGAGGCGGCGCTCGACAATCATGGCCGCCTCGGCTTCGTCGT
>JACMIV010000003.1 GCA_014380965.1 Rhizobiaceae bacterium
ACGGCCTCCTCATCGGAGAGGAATCGGACAAGCTGCTCGACCAGGAGCAGGTGGTGGCGGAAGCCGTCTCGGCGGTCGAGAACAACGGCATCGTCTTCCTCGACGAGATTGACAAGGTGGCGAACAACCGCGACTCGCAAGGCGGCGCGGGCGTCAGCAGGGAGGGCGTGCAGCGCGACCTCCTGCCGCTCGTCGAGGGGACCACCGTGGCGACCAAGCACGGGCCGGTGAAGACCGACCACATCCTCTTCATCGCGTCAGGCGCCTTCCACGTCTCCAAGCCCTCGGACCTCCTGCCGGAGCTCCAGGGCCGCCTGCCGATCCGCGTCGAGCTGAAGGCGCTGACGCGCGACGACCTCCGGCGGATCCTCACGGAGACCGAAGCCTCGCTCATCAAGCAGTATATCGCGCTGATGAAGACCGAGCAGGTCGACCTCGAGATCACGCCCGACGCGATCGACGCGATCGCCGATCTTGCCGTCTCGCTCAACGGCTCGGTCGAGAACATCGGCGCGCGCCGCCTTCAGACCGTGATGGAGCGGGTGCTCGACGAGATCTCGTTCGAGGCGCCGGACAAGGCGGGCACGAGCTACCGGGTCGATGCCGCCTATGTCCACAAGGCGCTCGACGGGATCGCCGGGAACGTCGATCTGTCCCGCTACATCCTCTGACGGCAGCGTAGAGGGCAGCGCCGCAGCCGCGACGCCCTCACCGCTCCAGCCGGTCGATGAACCATTTCGTCAGCCGGATCCACACCTCGTCCTTCTCGGCCGCGTCCTCCACGCCGTGGTCGAGATTGGGGTTGTCGTTGACCTCGATGACGAAGACGCCCTCGTCGGTCGCCTTGAGGTCGACGCCGTAGAAGCCCTCGCCGATGCAGCGGGCGGCCCGAAGCCCCGCGTCGAGCACCTCCGGGGGCGTGTCGGCAAGGCGTACGGCCCGCGTGCCGCCGTCGATGGTCGGCTTGCCGCCCTCGACATGCTTCACGATCTGCCAGTGGTCCTTCACCATCAGATATTGCGCGGAAAAGAGCGGCTCGCCGCCGAGGACGCCGATGCGCCAGTCGAAGCGCGTCGGCATGAAGCGCTGGGCGATCAGGAAGTCGGTATCCTCCAGCCAGTCCTGGCACAGCGTTTCGAGCGCCGCCCGGTCGGCGACCTTCTTGACGCCGCGCGAGAACGAACCGTCGGGGATCTTCACCACCATCGGAAAGCCCAGCGTGTCGGCCGCCCGTTCGAAGTCCTCGCGCCCGCCGATCATGACGGATGTCGGCGTCAGGATGCCGTTCTCGTTCATCAGCTCGTTGAGATAGACCTTGTTGGTGCAGCGGATCATCGAGATCGGATCGTCGATGACGGGCATGCCCTCCTGCATCGCCCGCCGCGCGAAGCGATAGGTGTGGTTGGAGATCGAGGTCGTCTCGCGGATGAAGAGCGCGTCGAAATTGGCAAGCTTTGCCAGATCGCGCCGTGTGATCGGCTCGACGTCGACGCCCATCTTGCCCGCGACCTTCGCCCAGTGCTTCAGCGAGGCCTCGGAGGAGGGCGGCAGCTCCTCCTCCGCGTCGTAGAGCGTGGCGAAGGAATATTTCGCCGGTACCTTCGCCTTCGCCGCGCGCCATTCGCGCGCCGTGTAGCGATCCATGGCGTCGAGGAGCTTGGCCTCTTCCGCCGCGTCGAGCTTGCCGAGCGGGGTGAAGCCGATCTTGCGGATGCGCGCCTCCCCGTCCCGCCGCTCGATCGAGACGTCGAGCGCGGGCGCCCGGAACCAATCGAAGACGAGCCGGCCGAAGCGCTCGAAGCGTGCCTCTTCGGCGGTGCCGAAGAGGATGCGGAGCGGCGTTTCGGGTAGGTCCTCGTCACGCCCGAAGACCTTGGCGAGCGCGGCGTCGAGCTCCGGCAGGGCGTTCTCGTAGAGCTTCCGTTCCGAGAGGTCGATCATCGTCTCGACCGAGGGGATGATCCGGTGGCCGCGCGCCTCGGCAAGCAGCGAGGCGTAGTAGCCTCGACTCTGGTAGGCGAAGGACCGCGACAGGTTGATCACCTTCGGCCGCTGACCCCGGAAAAGCGCGGGATGGGCGAGATAGTCCCGCGTCGTCATGATCTTGTGGGGCGTCGCGGTGTTGTCGAGGTCGCCGGAGCGGCCGACCAGAATGACCCATTGGGACATGGCGGAAGTGGTCTTTCGATAATGGGAAAGGGTCAGCGCCGGCCGAGGAAGACCGCGGCCCGCAAGCCGACCTTGCCGAAGCGGGCGATGCGGTCGAAGGTGGCGTAGGGGATCGGAAGATTCGCCGCGTCCGCGCGCGATTCTCCCCGTTCCTCGGCGATCCAGGGATCGTGGATGACGATGTGCCGCCCGTCGTCGCCATGCGCGAGCACCCAATGCGGCACCTTCTTGCCGAACATCTGATAGCCTGAGATGAGGACGATCGCGGTCTTGCCTGCCGCGATCGCGGACTTGAGATCGCGGAGCGTGAAGGCCTTGGAGACGACCGGGATGCCGTAGCCTTCGGCGCGCCGGCGAAAATCCTCCTGCGCCAGCGCCATGACGCCTTGCTTCTGCGCGCTGCGCACGCCGTCGAGGAAGAGCGTGCCGGGCGCCGAGACGTGGATTTCGGCGGACAGACCGAACTCGTGCGCCGCCACCGCAAGGCCGAACGGCTCGCAGCCGCCGGGCCCGGACATCATGAAGATCGTCGTTGATTCCCGCCAGAGCCGGATTTCGAGCACCGGATCGAGGGAGAGATTCGGCATCTCCTTGGCCATCGCCATCATCAGGCAGGAGGGGCCGCAGGTGAAGTCGGTGGTCTGGGCGTAGAAGGGGACGGTCCCCTCCGCGGGATGGTCGCCGTGCAGCGTCTTCTCGAAGCGCAGCGCTTCGGCTCCGTCGGCGTAGTAGTCCTGATAGGTGCCGATGAAGCGGTAGCCCGCACCCTTGTAAAGCGCGATCGCCGGAGCGTTGTCGGCGCGCACTTCGAGCCGGACGGCGATGCGTTCGCGCTCGTAGGCCTCGTGCTCGATCCTCATCAGCAGCGCCCGGCCTATGCCTTGGCCCGATGATTCACGTGAGACCGCGATCGAATAGAGCCGGGCAAGCGCCGTGCCCGTCCGGAAGAGAAGCGTCGCGTAGGCAAAGAGCGGGCCGCCGCCCGGCGCCTCGCAGACGAGCACGAGCGCGCTCTTCGAGGCGAGGAGGGCACGGAACGAGCGCCGCGAGATGCGGTCGCCGTCGAAGGTTGCCTCCTCCAGCGTCTCCAGCGCGTCGAGGTCGTCCGGCCGTGCGCGGCGGATGGTGGCGGCTGGCGCGTTCGGCCGGCCCGCAACCGGAGAAGACGAATGCGCAACGGTCTGGAGCACGGCTTTCCCGTCCTGTTCGGCGGCGGCATCGGGACGGAGGCCGCGGCACCTCAGCGGCCGATATAGGCGCGATCCCCGGCAGAATCGAATAAAAAGCCCATAAAGAGAAGAGGTTCAGCGCGTCTCGGCGGGGCGTTCGGCCGTCAGCAGCCAGGCGTAGCCGCGTTTGATCGGCCTGAAGACGGAGCGCGCATGGATGCGGGCGGCTTCGCGCTCGAAGACGGCAGGCAGGTCCGCCCGTGGCGCGACGTGGAACTTCGCGAGCCAAGCCGACAGAAGCCGGTGCGCCGGCCGCGGCAGGCGCTCCTGCTGGCCGAAGTCGACGACATGGAGCCGGCCGCCCGGCGCGACCA
>JACMIV010000323.1 GCA_014380965.1 Rhizobiaceae bacterium
AGCGGCAGGCGCAACGGCGGTGTTCGCGGCAGGCGGCGTGCGGGACGAAGACGATCTGATGCGTCTAGAGAAGGCGGGCATAGCCGGGGCGCTCGTCGCCTCGGCGCTCCACGACGGCCGTATCGATCGTGCTGTCCTGGAGCGAATGGCCCGGCTGCCTGAGGGGTGAGGGGCCGGGGCGACGACCGATGCCAACCCGCAAACGCGAAAAAGGGGCCGAAGCCCCTTTTCCCTCAAGTTCCAAACGGATCACTGAAATCCGAAAATGGCGGCCAATCGCCGGAGAAGGCCGGCTTTCATCGCCGGCTTAGCATCTTCCCCGGGATGGTCTCTTGTCTAAGCACCGGCAAACGGATGAACGGCAGTGCCCTTCTTGGACACGACTTCGGCGGCGGTCGGCGTGCCCTTGACGGCGCGCTCGATCGACTCCTTGGTGGCCGTGTAGTTGTACTGGCGGATCTTCGCGTCGTCCTCGGCTTCCCAATGGATGAAGACGCCGACGCAGATGAAGAGGTCGTCGGCTTCGGCGGCGGGGATGGTCCCGTTCTCGACGCAATCGGCGACGGCCATGGCGACGCCGGCCTGAGCGGGTCCGAACATCTGGACGGCCTGCTTGGCGCCCTTGATCGTGACCTTGTTGAACATGAGGGTGTTGGGCTTGCAGGGCAGGTTCGGCGCGACGACCGCGAGGAGCGACGTGAAGCCGTCCTTGTTGTTGGTCAGCGAGTTGCAGAACGCGGTCTCGGCCGCGCTGCCGCGGGGGCCGATGATGAGATCGATGTGGGCAACTTCGTTGCCTTCGCCGACGAGAGACTCGCCGACCATTACCTTGTTGATGATCGCCATGGACTACTATCCTCCTGAGTGATTCGCGTCAAAATCGTCCGGCGCGCCGCCGGGCCGGTTTTACAAGCTCCGTAATCGGGATGAGTTTGCCGGCGAAGACGCCTTGTCCGGCCAAGTCGACAGCGTTCCCCTCCCAATGCCCGATCCCTCTCGATCCGGCTTACGGCTATCCCTGTTCACGGCGTCCCTTCGGGACCGGTTGGCCAGATAGCTGCCTCCTCGACATAACCTGCAGCGACATTTAGTCAATCATCCACGCACCTCTTCTTGAAGCGCATGGACGAGCCGCTCGGCGAAAATGCTGGCGACCGTGAGGTCGGCCGAGGTGCCGGGGTTGAGCCCCTCGGCCTTCAGCTCCGCGTCGAAGCCGAGAAGAAGCCCGATCCGCTCGTTTTCATTGCCCATAAGGTTCAACTGTTTGACTGCCGAGGCCATCCTGCCGCGAAGATCCTCGGCTCGCGCAGGCCCGAACTTCCGGGCGACATGGCTGTCGGGGAGGTCGGCGGCGAAGGCGAGGAAACACGCGATCGCGGGCCACATTTCCGTCTCGCCCGCGGCCCTCGCCGCGCGGATCGCCGGCAGTCCGAGATCGAAGATATCGGCAAAGCAACGCACGTACTGGGACGCGATGGCGTCTGTCGGAGAGGCGATTCGCATGGCCTCCATCAAGGAGATGCGCGGCGGGCTGCGGACGTCGTGATCCTCGCGGTGGCCGAGGCCGCCGGGCGAGGCGAGCGCGATGGCGGCGAAGATGTCCTCGGCGTCTTCGAAGGTGAGGGCGCCGAGGACGCAGGCGAGGGCGTCGCGAAGGCGCGTCTCCGGCGAAGCGCTGCCGGGAGGCGCGAATTCGGCGGCGGCGGCAAGCGGGGCGCAGAGGAGGAGGATGCCGAGATTGGTGTTCATTCCGACGGCCGACCAGGTTGCTTCCATGGCGGCGAGGACCCGGCGGCCGACGGGTTGGTTGGCTGCGGAGATCGCCGGCGCGGAGACGGCGGCGCTCGTCTCGAAGACGGCGACGTCCATGCCGTGGCCGCCGGCGAAGCGATGCACGTTTCCCGGCTTCAACGCGTCGAGCTCGGCCCGGCAGGCCGCGAGGTATATCCCGGAGATCGCAGCCTCGGAGAGCGCCATCGCCTGCCGGTCAGCCGGCGGAGGCGAGGGGCCCCGCCGCAAGCCTCGCCCTCGATGCGGCGAGCGCGGCCAGGAGATCGCGCACCCGAAGGGCCGGAATGTCGACGCCGCTCGCTTTTTCGAGCCCTGTCCAGGCCGGCATCGAATTGACCTCGATCACCTGAGCTACACCATTGGCGTCGCGCAGGAGGTCGACGCCGCAGAACGAGCCGCCGACGGCCACGGTCGCGGCCACCGCGAGCGCCTCCAGCTCTACGTCGGGCTCCGTCGGCATGGCGCTCGCGCCCTGCTTGATGTTGGTGATCCAGTGTTCGGCCTCCCGGCGCATGGAGGCTGCCGCGCGACCGCCGGAAACGAGGACGCGGTAGTCGCCGTAGCGGCCGCTCGCGGGGCTGCCCGCGAAGCGCTGGAGATAGTAGACGCCGGCGATCTCCTCCTCGGCCGGCAGGTCGCCGGCGCTTTCGATCAGCCGGAGACCTTTCCCCTGCGCGCCGAAGAGCGGCTTCAGGACGAGCGGAGCCTTTTCCGCAGCGACGATGCGCTCGGCCTCCTTCCGCGTCTCGACGGCCCAGCTTCGCGGGCTGGGAACGCCGGCGCGGGCGAGGCGGAAGCTCGTCATCGACTTGTCGACGCAGCGCTCGATCGAGACGGCGTCGTTGGAGACGAGAACGCCGAGGGCCGAGAGGGCGTGGAGGACGCCGAGGCGGCGTGTCACTTGCTCGAAGCTGCCGGAGTCCATGGTGCGGACACAGACCGCGTCGGGCAGGTCCTCGCCGAAATGCGGCATCGTCAGACCGTGGCGTGCCTCGGTGTCATAGGCGATGTCGGCAAGTTCGATCGCCTTGACCGAAGCGCCCGCGGCCTTGAAGGCTCTCAGAAGATCGCGGGCATGACGGTCGAGATCGGCCGTCACCAGCGCGATGCGGGGTGCTGACGACGGATCGCCGTTTCGGCGGCGGTCGGACGGTGCCTCGACATGGACGCCGGTGACGCTCGCCTCGGCGCTCAATCGAAGGACGCGTCGATGAGCTTTGCATCGATGCCGCCGGCCCGGAAGGTCTCGCCGGTTTCCAGCGCGACGACGGCGACCTCCGCCGGGCTGAAGAGCGCGCCGTCGATCTTGTAGAAGTCGCCCTCGTACTGGCGGAAGATCTCCGCGAAGGGCGTGCCGTAATCCTTGGAATTGCGGCTCGGCAGAGCCTCCGCCAGCGCCTTGGCGTCGGCCGCGGGTCCTGTGACGTGGAGGAGCACGCGGCCGCCGTAGATCACCGCGTCGTTGGTGCGGCCCATTGCGGTGATGAAGTCGGGATGAGGCGGGGCGAGTGGTGCGGTCCCGGTGCCGACAACGACGCGGGAGAGATCGAAATGGAGGACGTGCGCCTTGTGGAGCGCCACCTCGACGACGCGGCCGACGATCTGGACGGTGCCGGCAAGGCTCTGCGTCGGCGCATAGACGATGGTGAGCTTCTCCGGCGCGATCCTGCAGTCGGCCGCAATGCGCCGCACCAGCGCCTCGGGCGGCGGGTTTGCAGTCTCGAGCACGAGGACGCCGCCGTCATGATCGTCGGCATAGGCGATGTCCCTGAAGATATCCTCCTTGCCGGCGAGCGCGCGGGCGGGCCCGGAGCCCATCGAGAAATAGGGGTCTTCTCCTTCGCCGGAGGTGATCTGCCAGCCGGCATATTGCGAGCCGAGGCAGGCGACCACCGGCTGCCAGGTGCGCACCGTCAACGACCAGGGGAAGCGCGGCATGATCGGGTCGTAGCCGACGGCGACCGTGCCGAGCCCGCCGAGGCAGATCTCGGTGATCCGGCGTCCGGCCTCGAGACTGCCGGCGACGCTCGCGCCGGCATCGATCAGCGTCTCGCCGGCCGCGCCCTTGGAGACATGGAGGCGCAGGCCGTCCGCCTCGTCGACGAGGGAGCGCAGAATCGGCAGCACGCCGCGGTTGACGGAAGGACGCCGGCCGAGCGGCGCTTCCGGAGATGGAGTGCTCATGCTGAACTTCCCTCGATACTGGACTTGATGGAGGCGAGGCGGCTCGCGAACAGCGCGATCGCCGCGTCCGCCGTCTCGCCGTCCGCCTTCAGCGTGCAGATGGGTTCACCGAAGCGGATCACGGTGCCGGGCACGGGGCGGTCGGAGACGTAGAGCGGCCATGCCACCGCACCGACGGTCACTTCGGGAACGTCGAGATAGGCAAAACCGGCGGCCCGGACAGGCGTCGTCGGCAAAGCGCCTTCGGTGCCGGGGAGCTTGCCCTCGCAGGCGGCGACGTGGATCGCGACAAGTGGGTGGCCGGCGCGCTCGAAGACGTCCATCGAGGCGCCGGAGCGCGGATTGATCTCCAGGAGGATCGGCGCGTCCTCGTCGTCGACGAGGAAGTCGGCGCTGCCGAGGCCCGTCAGTTCGAGGATCGCGGCGGCGATCGCCGCGACGGCGCCCGCCATGCCGGCCTCGTGCCGCG
>JACMIV010000324.1 GCA_014380965.1 Rhizobiaceae bacterium
CCTCACCGCCGACTACGCCTTCGGCTACTCCCTGGAAGAGCAGACCGGAGCTTTCGTGAAGGCGAACGGCGGCACCGTCGTCGGCGCCGTGCGGCATCCGCTCGCCACCAACGACTTCTCGTCCTTCCTCCTCCAGGCGCAATCCTCCGGCGCGAAGGTGATCGGCCTGGCGAATGCCGGCCTCGACACCGCCAACGCCATCAAGCAGGCGGCCGAGTTCGGCATCGTTCAATCGGGCCAGCAGCTTGCAGGCCTCCTCTTCACCCTCGCCGAAGTCCACGGCCTCGGCCTCGAGGCCGCGCAGGGCGCGAACCTCACCGAGGGCTGGTACTGGGACCAGAGCGACGAGAACCGCGCCTTCGCCGAAAAGTTCATGGCACGCACCCAGCGTATGCCGAACATGGTTCAGGCCGGCACCTATTCGGCGGTCACCCAGTATCTGAAGGCGGTGGACGCCGCGAAGAGCGACGCGACCAAGGCCGTCTCCGCCAAGCTCCACGAGATGCCCGTCGAGGACGTCTTTGCGAAGAAGGGCGTCGTCCAGGCGAACGGGCGCATGGTCTACGACATGTATCTCTTCAACGTGAAGGCGCCGTCGGCCTCGACCAAGCCTTGGGACTACTACACTCAGGTCGCGGTGGTACCCGGCGCAGAGGCCTATTTCACAGTCGAGCAGTCCGGCTGCGACGTCGCGAGCTTCCCCAAGTAACTCCGCGACATTCGGTGTGGCGACCGCCTCCTTGTGGGCGCTCGCCGAACTGGACGTGGACGCCGCGTCTTGCGGGAGGCTAGGGTCTCCCCTGAACGGCATCCTTCCCGCTTCCTCGACCGGACGTTTCAAGAAGCCGGCGAGGAAGAGCGATGCGCAGCAATCGACGGAAGAGACTCATGACCACACGACAGCAGCCTTTCCCGTGCAGGGCTTCGACCCCCGCCGCCTTGGCAGCGCTGCCATACGGCGCGGCCAAGGCCAGACGATGAGCGCAGCATCGCCGCAGGCGACCGCCCGCAAACAGCCGGGCGGAGAGCCGATCCTCTCCGCCCGCGGCCTCACCAAGGAGTTCTTCGGCTTCTCGGCGGTCAAGAACGTCGATCTGGACATCCGCGAGGGCACGATCCACGCCCTCATCGGCCCGAACGGCGCCGGCAAGACCACCGTCTTCAACCTCCTGACGAAGTTCATGATGCCGACGGCCGGCACCATCACCTTCAAGGGACAGGACATCACGCGAACCGCCCCCGCCGAGGTCGCCCGCCTCGGCCTCGTGCGCTCCTTCCAGATCTCGGCGGTCTTTCCGCACCTCACCGTCCTCGACAATGTCCGCGTCGCGCTGCAGCGCCCGGAAGGCCTCGCCAACCAGTTCTGGCGGTCCAACAAAGTGCTCCGCAAGCTCGACGAGCGCGCACTCGAACTGATCGAAGCGGTGAACCTATCCGACTATGCCGACCTCCAGGCAAGCGAGCTCTCCTACGGGCGCAAGCGCGCGCTGGAGATCGCGACCACGCTCGCGCTCGACCCGCCGGTCATGCTGTTCGACGAGCCGATGGCCGGCATGGGCGTCGAGGACATCGGCCGCATCTCGGCCCTCATCCGCCGCATCGCGTGGGGCCGCACCGTTTTGATGGTCGAGCACAATCTCTCGGTCGTCGCCAACCTCTGCGACTACGTCACCGTGCTCGCCCGCGGCGAGATTCTCTCAGAAGGCGACTATCAGACCGTCAGCGCCGATCCGAAGGTGCGCGAAGCCTATATGGGGACGGACCATGAATAGCGGCGCCCACTCCGCCACCGGCCGCGCGCCTCTCCTCGAAGTGCGCGACCTCCACGGCTGGTACGGCGAGAGCCATGTGCTCCACGGCGTCTCGCTCGATCTCTACGAGGGCGAGACGATCACGCTCGTCGGGCGCAACGGCGCCGGCAAGACGACGACGCTGCGCGCCATCATGGGGCTCCTGTCCAAGCGCCAAGGCACCATACGCATCGCCGGTCGGGACATGATCAAGGTTCCCGTCCACAAGACCGCCCATGCCGGGATCGGCTACGTTCCGGAGGAGCGCGGCATCTTCGCGACGCTGTCGGTCGAGGAGAACCTGCTGCTCCCGCCGAAGGTCGCCGAGGGCGGCATGAGCGTCGAGGAGATCTATCACCTCTTCCCCAATCTCGCCGAGCGCCGCAACTCGCCCGGCACGAAGCTCTCGGGCGGCGAGCAGCAGATGCTCGCCATCGCGCGTATCCTTCGCACCGGCGCGCGCATCATCCTTCTCGACGAGCCGACGGAGGGGCTTGCCCCCGTCATCATCCAGCGCATAGGCGACGTTCTCGTCGAATTGAAGAAGAAGGGCATGACGCTCCTTCTCGTCGAGCAGAATTTCCGCTTCGCCAAGAAGGTCGCCGACCGTTTCTTCCTGATGGAGGACGGGCATATCCTCGAAAGCTTCAAGACGTCCGAGCTTGAGTCCAAGATGGCTCGGCTGAATCAGGTCGTGGGGGTCTGACGACATGACGATGATCTTCGGCGTCCCGCTTCCCGCTCTCGCAGGACAACTCCTGGTCGGCCTCATCAACGGGTCCTTCTATGCGCTCCTGTCGCTCGGCCTTGCCGTCATCTTCGGGCTCCTGCGCGTCATCAACTTCGCCCACGGCGCGCAGTACATGCTCGGCGCCTTCACCGCCTATCTCCTTCTCCTCCACGGCGGAATCGGCTTCTGGGCCTCGCTCGTCGTCGCCCCGCTCATCGTCGCCGCCGTTTCGGGCCTCATCGAGCGCACCATGCTGTCGCGCCTCTACGGGCTCGATCCGCTCTACGGTCTCCTCTTCACCTTCGGCCTCGCGCTCATCCTCGAAGGCATGTTCCGCCACTGGTACGGCGCCGCGGGCCAGCCCTATGCGACGCCGGCGCTTCTCGCCGGAGGCACAAATCTCGGCTTCATGTTCCTGCCGAACTATCGCGGCTTCGTCATCGTCGCCTCGCTCGTGGTCTGCCTCGCCACTTGGTTCTTGATCGAGAAGACCCGCCTCGGAGCGTATCTTCGGGCCGCGACCGAGAACGCCCCGCTCGTTCAGGCCTTCGGCGTCAACGTGCCGAGGCTTCTGACGCTCACCTACGCGCTCGGCGCCGGCCTTGCCGCCATCGCAGGGGTGCTTGCGGCGCCGATCTATCAGGTGAGCCCGCTGATGGGCACGAACCTCATCATCGTCGTCTTCGCCGTGGTCGTCGTCGGCGGCATGGGCTCGATCATGGGGGCGATCGTCACCGGCTACATGCTCGGTCTCCTCGAAGGCCTCACCAAGGTCTTCTACCCCGAAGCCTCCAACATCGTCGTCTTCGTGATCATGGCGATCGTCCTTCTCGCCCGGCCCGCGGGCCTCTTCGGCCGGGAGGCCTGATCCGATGTCGACAGCCGCCAGCCATCCGGGCCGCC
>JACMIV010000325.1 GCA_014380965.1 Rhizobiaceae bacterium
CTCATCTTGGTCTCGTCCCGCGCGATCGAAAGCTCCAGAGCGAGGCG
Organism: Rhizobiaceae bacterium; assembly: GCA_014380965.1. Lineage (GTDB taxonomy): Bacteria > Pseudomonadota > Alphaproteobacteria > Rhizobiales > Rhizobiaceae > Plantimonas. The sequence continues at coordinate 48 of JACMIV010000325.1, forward strand.
ATCGCGCTTTGGGCCGGATAGCGGGATTTGCCGGCCGTGGCGCTGGGCGACCTCAACGAGTGGCGACGGCACGGCCCGGTACACGAAGCCCTTTCCTCGGTCCTGCCCGCTCATCAGGCCCCGCCGACATGGCCGTCGCGCCGACCTTTCGTCTGCATGGATCGGATCTATGCCTCGGCCGGCTTGGAGCTTCTGCCTGCCGCCGGAGCGCAGGAATGGCAGCAAGACGCGGCGCGCGCGTCCGACCACCTCCCGCTCGTCGTCGACCTCGTGCTGCGAGAGGCGGCCGACGATGCCGGTTTTTAGGCCGTCAGGCCGCTTTCGGCTTGAGGATCGCGTCGATCAGCTCGTCGTCGTCGAAGGGCTTCAGGAAAACCTTCTCCGCGCCCCAGACCTCGGCGAGCGAGGTCATCGCCTCGATCGTCAGGCGAGGGCCCCCGCCCGTGACGCCGAAGATGCGCATGTTCGGCTTCCGGCCGCGGATCTCCTTCAGGAGCCGCAGCCCGTCCATTTCAGGCATCCACATGTCCGTCACGAGGACGTCGAAGTCCTGCCTCGCAAGATGATCCAGAGCCTCGCGGCCGTTGGCAGCTCCTGTGACCTGGAAACCGGCGCTGACGAGCGCGATCGCGAGCGATTCGCGCACGGTCATCACATCATCCACCACCAGCGCGGTGCGCATTGCGTTCGACGTCATCTTGGTCGTCCTTTCGGTTCGGGAAGAAGATGGTGACCGTCGTGCCGTGGCCGGGCGTGGAGTCGAGGGTGATGAAACCACCATACTCCCGTACAATCCGCTGCACGATGTAAAGGCCGACGCCGGTGCCGCGCCCATCTACCTTTGTCGAGAAGAAGGGCTGCATCGCCCGGCGCCGGACGGTTTCGTCCATGCCGGCACCGTCATCGACGATGGCGAGATGGGCCCCATCCTCGGCGCGCGACAACGAGACGGTGATCGTGCCCGCGCCGTGCATGGCGTGGACGGCGTTGGAGAGGAGATTGCCGATGATCTGCAGGATGTCGCCGACCTTCACGTTGATCGCCTCGCAGGGCTCGACCACGAGATCGACCCGAACGCTCGAGGGCAGCGCCGGCCGCACTGCCTCGACGCCGTGCTCGACCGCCGTCGAGAGTGGCCGGTCCGCATCCTTCCACCGCTCGCCGCGCGTCGACTGCAGAAGTTCGGACACGACCGTCGCCGCCTGCCGCGAGGAGATGTCGATGAGGTCCATCATCCGGTTGCTCTCGGGGTCGACGGTGTGGCGGTTACGCATCCTGAGGCGTTTGGTGAGGTTGATGATCGGGTGGATGAGGTTGTTGATCTCGTGCGCGACGCTTCCGGCAAGCTGGCCGAGCGCGAACATCTGCTGTTCGAGGAGCCGCCGGCTCTCGCGTTCTACCTCCGTCGTCACGTCCCGGATGAGGCCGCGATAGACCGCTTGTCCGTCAGGCGTCTTGACGTTCTGCTGGACCACGGCACGGCCGCTGAGGCTGATCCAGAGATCGCGCTCGACGTCCGCCATCCGCAGCCGCCGGTCGTCGAAGGGCTGCCGGCCGGCGACCGCCTCCCTCAGCGGTCGCACGAAATCGACCGACGTCGACTCCGACAAGCGATCGAAGAAGACTTCGCCGATCGTGAAGCTTGCTTTTCCCACCTGTTCGCCCGTGAAGAAGACGAGCTTGCCCCTCCGGTCGACCTCCCAGAAAATGTCGGTACCGATCTCGGCAAAGGCGCGGAACCGGTCCGCATTGTCGAGAATCTCCGCCTTCAGCCGCGTTTCGCGCTTCTGGATGTCGATCGAAGCGATGATCGTGAACAGAACCAGCGACGCCGTGATACCGAAGAGGAGGCTGTTCTCGATCGCCGGCGTCACACCGACCTGCGGCGTCACGTCGAGGACGAGGCGAGCGCTGCCCGCAACGAGCGACGGCATCCAGGCGAGGACGAAGACCATGGCGCGGCCCCAGGTCCGCAGCGCCGAAGCGAGCGCTGCAAAGAGAGCGAGCGCGATGGTGGCAAGACCGAGATAGGCCGAGAGATGGCGCAGGACGCCGATCGCGAGAAGATCGTCGACGACGGCAAGGCTTGCGGCGATCGCGAGCAGCACCACCCAAACCCGCGCGATGACGAAGAGGCGCGGGCGATGCCGGTGGAGCCTCAGGAAGCTCGACATGAAACCGGTGAAGCTGCAGTAGATCAGCAACGTCGAGGTGAGGGCGAGGACGCGCGATACCGTCGACGTTCCGGGCACGAGAAGCGTTTCGAGGAAAGCATTCGAGCAGACGATGTAGAGAAGCCCGCTCGCGATGCAGCCGGCGAGGAACAGATTGGTGTGGCTGCGCATCAACAGGCCGAGCGCGAGGATGTAGATGAGGATCGCGCACATAACGCCGATCAGCACCGACAGCGTCATCGTCTCGGCGTCGTAGAGGCCGAAGAAGCTCTGGAAGTCGGAGAGCCAGACGAGGCCCTGCATCGAGGACGCCGTCTTGATCCGGAGATAGATTTCGGCGTCGTCGATCTCGGAAGGGTCGAGGATGAAGACCGGATATCGGAAGCCCTCGCCGGACATGCGTCGCTCGTCGCGACCATCCCAGGTCTGGCTCCTGATGCCCGCCTCCGTCCGGA
>JACMIV010000326.1 GCA_014380965.1 Rhizobiaceae bacterium
GACGGAGGGGCTCGACTTCGCACGCCGTCCAAGGTGAACTCAGGAGTGCCGTATCGAGTGGCGGACAGGGAGAGGATGGCGGGCGTGGTCAGGAATGTCGGTGCGGGCGCGATCGTGCCGGGAGCGGTAAACTGGCCCTATTCTCCGGGCGAGCTCGTCGCGGATGCGCTCGTCCACGGGCTCGGCGTCTTTCTTGCCCTCGGTGGCGCCGCGGCCTTTCTGGTCACGATGGCAGGGCGAATCGAGGCGACCGATCTTGCGGCCGCCGGGGTCTATCTCGTAACGCTGGTGATCTCGATCGCGGCATCGGCCGCCTACAATGTCTGGCCGGTGTCGCGGACGAAATGGGTGCTGCGACGCTTCGATCATTCGGCCATCTATCTGCTCATCGCCGGGACCTATACGCCCTTCATGGTGCGCATGGAAACCTTCGCCATGCTGGCGGCGATGTGGAGCGTCTCGCTCTTCGGAGTGGCGCTGAAGCTGTTCCGGCCGGGACAGTTCGACAGACTGTCCATCCTTCTCTACCTCGCGCTCGGCTGGAGCGGCGTTGCGACCTACGAGCGACTGTCGCTGCTGCCGCCGCTCGCGGTCTGGCTCATCGTCGTCGGGGGGGTCGTCTATTCGCTTGGCGTCGTGTTCCATCTTCTGGAACACCTGCGCTACCAGAATGTGATCTGGCACGGCTTCGTACTGGTCGCCGCTGGGATCCATTTCGTCGCCATGTGGGCGTCGATGCAGCCGACGGCGTGACGTCGATCACCGAAGACCGTCGGTCCTCAAGCGGCGTCTGCGCCGGCAAGCTGCCGATCGGCGCTCTCGGTGTCGAGCATCGCCGTCTTGGACGCCTTTTCCGCCGACAGCGCGTCACGCTCGGCCTCGCGCTGGACCGACTGATCGGCCATCGCACGCCATGCCGCTTCCGCCCTTCGGCTGCGGTCACGGACGTTGGCAAGCGAGGATGCTTCGGCCTCGCGGGCACATTCGTCCGCACGAGTCCTGTAGAATTCGCTCGTCAGCGCCATGCTTTCGGTCCTTACAACGCCGGTCACGCTCGAAGCACCGATTTTCCGAAAGGAAACGATGTTGAAGACGACCGTTTTCACAGGGGATCGAAAAGACAGGCTCGTCTGCAGCGAGCGCGAATGATCGACTTGTCATCTATTTGGCATCTATGGACCAATATTCAAGACACAGGCTCGAATAACCCGCAGAAAGAAGCTTGTGCCCGTTTTCGTCATGCCCCCCGCAGGCGATTTGATCGGATCAATCCGCGCGGCCGATGAGATCCTCGATGCTCATCGGTTCGAGGCTGCCAGCGACGCCGGAGGGGATGGCCGGGCTGCGACCGGGCGTCGGAAGCCGCTGCACATTCGACGGGGCCCGTTCGCCGGGAGCGACGATGCCATCGGAAGTCGCGGGGCTGGTCCAGGACGGGTCGAACACCGGTTGGCGCCCCGGCCGTCGACCGGCGTCTTCGACGTCGCGCCGCCGTGTCGGCGGCTGCGAACCCACATCACGGCGCAGGATGTCGGCCTGCGTCGAGGAAGCGTCGCGGCGTTTCTCGTAGAAGGCGTTGCCGCCGGCGATCGCGACGTAGTGCATGTTCGTGTAGGAGAAGGAGTGGCCGGCGGTGTGGAAGAACATCGCCTTGCCGACGCGGGCATGCTTGGCGCCGCGCAGGACCTTTTTCGCCGTGCGCTGGGCAAGGTCCGCGCCCTTGCCCATGGGCTTGGAGAGTACGCCCGGCGCGAATTGGTTCTTCTGGCCGACGACGCCGCAGACGGTTCCGGGGTACTTGCCGGACTCCATGCGGTTGAGGACGACGGTTCCGACCGCGATCATGCCCTCTTCGCTCGAGCGGTTCGATTCGAAATACATGACGCGCGTCATACACTCCTCTGCGCTCATCGCACGGCCGGGCAGGCGCGCACAGGACGCGAGAGGAAGGAGAAGGAGGAGAAGGGCGGTGCTGCGGCCGAAAGGGAAACTGCAGGACATGGCACATCCAGGGGCCGTCTACGGAACCCCCGGAGAATGATCCGTAAGACTTAACGGATCGTGTGTGCCGGGCCTACTCCGCCGGCCATCTGCAGCCGCGGCGCTCGGATAGGGTCGCGGGCCGCAGCTTGCGGGTGTGAAACAGAACCCAGACGCCGAAGGTGGAGAGATAGGCGTAAGCGGTCAGCTCCAGCGCCTCCTCGATCTCCATGTAGACCTTCGCCTCGGCGATATCGGCCAGCGCCAGCATGACGACCACGACCGCGACCGGCCAGACCCAGGCGATATTCCGGATCGCGATGGCACGCCGCCAGGCGATGGGCGCGAACCAAAGGGCGGTGGCGCCAGCGGAAAGGGCGAGGGAGACGGCGACGGTCTTTCCGTCGCCGGTCATGCAGACACCGCCGTCGAAGAAGGTGCTCCCGCAACGCGGCACCTCGCGCGTCATGGCGATCGCCGCCGCCGTTGCCCCGGTGATGCAGAACAGGGCGCGCGAATCCGACGAGCGGAGGAAGGCCAGGAAGAACGCGGCGGCGACGATGGCAAGGATCAGCGCCTGGAGGGTCTCGACCGGCCCGTTCTCGGCGAAGAAAGCCTGCGTTGCGCCGGACTGCCGTGCGATGAGGCCGACGCAGACGCCGGCAAGGATCGCGAGCGGGCCGGCGAAGAGCCACCGCATAAGCCGAGGCTTCGGGCTCTCTTCCCAAGACCTGCGCGCAGCGCCGGGCAGTGCCGAAGAAGATTTCGGCAGGCTTTCAGCACGGCTCGCCCCTGGGCCGTCGGTTGGGCAATGAAACGACATCAGGCTCGCTTCCTGGCGGTCGTCGCACCCGACTGGCCGTCATTTTTTCTTCACAGAGGCACGAACTCCTACTCTAGATTCAGCGCGATAAGAACCCCTTGCGATTTTCGGCAAAGAAGAGCCGCCGAACTATTTTTATGGGATGAAGGCAAGGTGACCGCAGCGGACTGGCGACGGGGTGGCCGAAGCTGTGGATCAAGAGCCCGGGCGACGGACTGTTGAAAACGACCGTTGGCGGGCCATGTCGCCGGAAGGTTCGCCTCGCGGGGGGCGCTGCGGAAGGACGACGGGGCATGCGAACGATTCCAAGACTTGCCGGCGCACTGGCGCTCATCACCTCCGGCACTGCCAGCGCGCAGGAGGTCGGCGAGATCAGCACCGACTGGTACAACAACGAGATCAAGATCGAGGCGCTCGCCGATCCGAAGGTGCAAGGGGTGACGTGTCACGTCGCCTTTTTCGATCGCGGGACGATCGACCGGCTCGTCCAGGGCAACTGGTTCGAGGATCCGTCGAACTCGTCCATCGCCTGCCGCCAGACGGGGCCGATCGTGATCGGCGGCATCGACGCCGACGAGAGCGGCGAGGAGATATTCTCGGCGCGCCGGTCCCTGCTGTTCAAGTCGCTCACGGTGAACCGCATCTACGACAAGGCGAACGACACGTTGGTCTATCTCGCGTTCGCCCGAGAAGTCGTCGAAGGCAGCGCCAAGATGTCGATTTCGACGGTCCCGCTGTTTTCGGCCAACGCGACCTGGACGGACGGCAAGCCGCAATAAGCCTGACGTCCCCGTCGAGCGTCCCGCTCAGGCGGGGGCGAGCGCCCTTTCGGCCAGCCTAACCCAATAGGACGCGCCGTAGGGAATCGCGGCATCGTTGAAATCGTAGCGCGGGTGGTGGAGGCCGGCGCTGTCGCCATTGCCGACGAAGATGAAGGCGCCCGGCCGACGCTCCAGCATGTAGGAGAAATCTTCCCCGCCCATCAGCGGCGCGACGTCGGTGTCGACGTTCCCGTCCGGCACGATGTCGCCGGCGACCGAAGCGCAGAAGCGTGCCGCCTCGGGGTCGTTGTGGGTGACGGGATAGTTGCGGTTATAGACGACGGTGGAGCTTGCGCCGTGGGCATCTGCGATCCCGCGCGCGATGTCGCGGATGCGGCTCTCGGCCATGTCGCGCATGTCGGCGGTGAGGGAGCGGACGGTGCCGGAGACGCGCGCGCTTTCCGGGATGACGTTGTGGGCGAAACCGGAATGGAACTGCGTGACGGAGACGACGAGCGAGGCGAGCGGGTCGGTGTTGCGTGAGGCGATCTGCTGGAGGGACTGGACGAGGGCGGAACCTGCGAGGATCGGGTCGATCGACTGCTGTGGAATGGCGGCATGGCCGCCTCGGCCCTCGATGGTGACGACGAACTCGTCGGTCGCCGCCATGATCGGGCCGGGCCGGATCGCGAAATGGCCGAGGGGCAGACCGGGGATATTGTGCATTCCGTAGACGGAATCGATGCCGAAGCGCTCGAAAAGTCCGTCCTCGATCATCGCCTTCGCGCCGGCGCCGCCCTCTTCGGCCGGCTGGAAGATGACGATCGCCTCGCCGTCGAAATTGCGCGTCTCGGCGAGATAGCGCGCCGCGCCGAGCAGCATGGCGGTGTGGCCGTCATGGCCGCAGGCATGCATCTTTCCCGGAACGGTCGAGGCGTAGGGCTTGCCGCTGGTCTCCTGCAGCGGCAGGGCATCCATGTCGGCGCGCAAGCCGATGACCCGGCCGCTCGTCGATTGGCGGCCGCGGATGAC
>JACMIV010000327.1 GCA_014380965.1 Rhizobiaceae bacterium
CATGACGCCGCAAGGCGCCTTCCTCCGGCCGGGCGATCGCCGCCGCTGTCTTCGTCGGCCCACTCGCTTGCCGAAAGATGCCAAAAGCGTCGCTTCAGCATTTTGTCGATGTCTCGGCGGGATCACGCTTTATCGAGAGTGTGACAGCTTGGCGGCGCGCTGGCGATGTCCGTTGCCGGGCGCGGCTTCCTAGGCGATCCTGGCATTGCTGCCGGCGCGTTTCGTCCGGTCCTTCCACGAGGCCCATCGCGAGGAGATGGTCGCCGCGGGCTTAGCCCCGGAGTGGGAGGTGGTGAAGGTTGCCCTCCGGCGTCTCCGCGTCGGACGGATCTGCGTCACCGCCGGCGAACTCGATGCCGGCATGACGGGCATCGCGACGCCGCTCCGGGATCTCGACGGCGCCGTCGACGCCAGCCTCGGTTTCGTGCTGCCCGATACGGAGCGGACGGAAAAGCGCCTGGAGGACATCGGCAAGTCGCCGAGGCAGGCTGCCGAAAGGCTCGAGGCCGAACGCATCGGAACGTCGCCCGCGTCGACGCCGGCGGTTCATTGAAGTTGTCTTAATCGAACAGTGACATTGCTAGTCGGAATTGGTGCGAAAGCCGCAAGGCTTTCGCAGGACGCTGGGATCATGGCATGGCGCGTCGGGCAGAGCATACATCGTCCAAAGGCAGCCGGTGGCCGTCTTGGCTGTTCGGCCGGCTGGGTATGCGTCCGCGTCTTATTCTGCTCGTTGCCATGGCGATCATTCCGCTCACGGCTCTGGTCAGCCTGCTGCTTTGGCATGACCATGACCAGACCTCGAACCGCGCTCGCGCGAGCGTGCGCGACGCGGCTTTTCTGGCGGCCTCGAACCAATCGAGCGTCTTCGTCGAGGCAAAAGCGACACTCGCAACGCTTTCCCTGACGCCGGCGACACGAAAGCCGCAAAGCTTCGCCGCATGCTCCGCGATTGTCTCCGCCGTCAAGTCGGCTCATCCGCTGTTCAACACGATCGGCGTCCTTGGCGCTGACGGGATGATCACCTGCCACAGTAGCCTGAAAGCCAGTCAGAGGTTCGGGGACGCCGAACTTCTTGCCCGGGCCCAGGCGACGAAGGCGCCCGAGTTCCTGGTTGGACGTTTCGCCATCGGCCGCGCCAGCGGCAAACCGACCATCGCCACCCTGCTTACGCTTCACGACGAGAATGGCGCCTTCGCAGGCGCCATCCTCGTCAGCCTCAGTCTCGAACGACTGTCGGCGGCAGCCGAAGGCATTTCCGACGGCGGCAAGCGTGTGATCGTGATGATCGAACCGAGTTCAGGCCGGATGCTGACACGCTATCCGCCGCTGCCGATACCCTACGGCTCCGCCTTCCCGGACCATCCGCTGTCCCGCGCCATGCAGGCCCAACCCGCAGGGGGCACCGTCGAGGCATTCGGCATTGACAACGTCGAGCGGGTCTACGGCTTCGCGCCGCTGACAGGCGCGGAGCGTTCGGGCATCATGCTGGCGGTGGGTGAGCTGAAGGAGCCTTTGATGGCTCCCGTCCGGCAGCGAGCTCTCCTTTCGCTGTCCTTCCTCCTCGCCGTGCTCCTGGTGGCGTCGATCGCCATCTGGTGGCTCGGATACTGGACGCAGCTTCGCCCGATCGCCCGCCTGATGAAGACCGCCGAGAAGATCGGGGCGGGCGATCACACGGCACGCGCGACGCTCGAGGCGTGGCAGGCCCCGGAGTTCCGGCGCTTCGGGCGCAGCCTCGACGAGTTGGCCTTGAAACTTGCGGAGGGCCGCAGGGCCGAGCAGGCCATCGCCGAGAGCAACCGCTACCTCACGATCGCAGAGCGCCTGGCGCATGTCGGCTACTGGCAGCTCGATCTTGCCACCATGCGCAGCACCTGGTCGGACGGGGTGTTCCGAATATACGGCCTGCCGGTGACTTCGGAGGTGCCAAGCGCCGACGACATCATCGAAACCTACCACCGCGACGAGCGCGCGATCATCGAGACGGCCTTCGAGCGTGCCATCGAGGACGGCGCCGAGTTCGAGATCAATCTGCGGCTGACGCTCCTTTCGGGCGAGATCCGCCACGTGCTCAGCCGCGGCTGCGTCGACAAGAGTGGCGACGGCAAGGTCGTCCTCGTCTATGGCGCCTTGCTCGACATCACCGAGGTGAAGCGGGCCGAGCTCGCGGCGCAAGGCGCCAACACGATGCTGCTGATGGCCGAGGAGGTCTCGGAAGTCGGTCACTGGCGGTTGGACCTTCTCTTCGGCAGTCTCACCTGGTCCGAGCAAGTCTACCGGATGCACGGGCGCGATGCGCAGACCTTCGTTCCGCTGCTGGACAGCGCGATCGAAGCCTACCATCCCGACGACAGGGCCGACGTCCAACGCATCGTCGAGGGCGCCATCGAGGACCGGCGACCTTTCGAGTTTCAAAAGCGCATCCTGCGGGCCGACGGCGCCGTGCGCGACGTCATCTCGCGCGGACGCTGCGAGATCGACTTCGTTTCCGGCGAGGTGACGGCGATCTTCGGCGTCATCATGGACGTGACGGCGCAACGGACCGTCGAGAGACAACTCCAGGCGAAATCGGCTTTGCTCGCGATGACCCTCGACACGATGGACCAGGGTCTGATCATGATCGGCACCGACGGAGGCCTCGACGTCAGCAACCGCCGCTTCGCCGAACTCCTCGATCTCCCGGCCCATGTGTTGAAGGAGGCGCGTCCGGATTTCGACGACATTCTCGCTTATTTGTCCGCGCGCGGGGAGTACGGCGCGAGCGACGAGCATTTCCAGCGGCACGTCGGCACACGCGGCGCGCCGTTCACGCTCGGCGTCTACGAGCGCCGTCGCCCGAACGGCCGCATCCTGGAAGTGCGGACCGCCGCTCTCCCCAACGAGAGCGGGATCGTGAGGACCTATACCGACGTCACGGAGAAGCGGCAGGCCGAAGACCTGCTGCGGGAGAGCGAGGTCCGTTACCGGATGCTCGCCGACAATGCCACCGACATGATCTTCCGTCTCGATCGGAACCTCGTGCGGACCTATGTCTCGCCGGCATCGCAGGAAATCCTCGGCTATGCTCCCGAGGAACTGGTCGGGAAACGTCCGGCGAACATGGTCCATCCGGACGACGCCGAAGAGCTGGCACGCGTTTACTGGCAGGTCCTTGGCGGCTTGGAGCGAGCCGACATCACCAACCGGATCCGGCACCGGGACGGGCACTGGGTCTGGGTCGAGGTGGAACTCCGCGCCCTGCGCGACCCCGCGAGCGAGGAGGTCGTCGGCATCCTTGGCGCGCTGCGCGACGTCTCGGACCGCAAAGCGGCCGAAGAGCTCGTCGCCGCGAGCGAGGCCCGCTTCCGCATGCTGTCGGAAAACACCGCCGACCTCGTCACCCATGTCGATGCCTCGGGCAGGCGCGTCTTCGCATCGCCCGCCTCCCTGGACCTTCTCGGCTACTTACCGGAGGAACTGATCGGCGGCCGGCCCATCGACCTTGCTCATCCGGAAGATGCTCCCGGGCTCGACGTGATGCTGACGGAACTGCGGGCAGGCCGGTCATCCGATGCCGTGCAGTACCGCGCCCGGCGCAAGTCCGGCGCGTATCTCTGGATCGAGGCGAGCGGCCGACCCCTCGGCCCCGACAAGGGCTACATCCTCGGTCTGCGCGACGTCGACCGGCGCAAGCAGGTCGAGGACGAGCTGGAAAAGGCGGTTCTGCGCCTCAACGCGCTGGCGAATTCCGATGGGCTGACGGGGCTTGCCAACCGTCGCCGGTTCGACGAGACGCTGGAGAAGGAACTCGCGCGCGCGGCGAGGACGGGATCGTCGGTGTCCCTGCTTCTCGCCGACGTCGACAATTTTAAAGCCTACAACGACACTTACGGCCATCCCGCCGGCGACGCTTGCCTGCGCACGGTCGCCGAAGTGCTCGCGAACGTCTTTCGACGCCCGGGAGACGTCGCGGCCAGATACGGCGGCGAGGAGTTTGCCGCGATCCTGCCCGACACGGACAAAGAGGGTGCGCTCGCCGTGGCGGAGATGTTCCGAACAAGGGTCGCCGCATCGGCAATGGAGCACCGCAAGAGCGGCTACGGGGTCGTGACGGTCAGTATCGGCGTGGTGGCAATCGTTCCGACACCGGGAGTGACGTCGCCGGGCGATGTGTTGGAGGCCGCGGACAGTGCGCTCTACGCAGCCAAGGGGTCTGGCCGGAACACCGTAAGATCCTTCGAAAGCCTCGAGCCCGAGCTGAGGCATGCAGGCTGATGAGAGAGACGATCCGACCGGAACAGCAAGCGCGGCGTCTCGTCTGCCTCAGGCGATAGTTCGAGGGGTGCCATGATCCCGATTGCATGGACGATGCAGGATTTGGCAGTCTCTGCGACCCGGCCTCGCGAACGACCACCTTCAAGACTTGACGCCCTGTCCGGTTCGCCATGCCTGGCGCCGGCTCGCACCGTTTGGCCTTCATGCACCGACGAGCGCTCGATACGGCCGGCTTCCTGAGGATGGAGCCGGGTGAAGACGGCAGGACGCAGGATCGCCGGAGCCTCGATTTTGGTCGACAGCGGCGCGAAGACGAGGACCAGCCCGCCGAGCCCGAGCCCGAGGGTGATGCGGCTTCTCCGCGTCCCGATGATGTCGTGGCGCATGGCCCGCCACTCCGTGCGTTCGCGGTGGACGGGAGCGATCAGAAAGACGGCGACCTCGACGACGAAGAGGGTGATGCCGACGATCTTGATGGCGAAGTGATAGACGAGGAGCGCGATGCCGACACAGAGCACGAAGCGGTAGATGGCGGTCGGGATCGCATAGACCGTGCGGATCGCATCGAGCCGCTGCGGCAGGTTTTCGGGCGGTGGAGCGTCCAAACCGAACAGCAGGCGCCGCATCCGCCAGACCATGTGTTGGAACGCCCGCGGCAGCAGGTTCTCGACGCCGAGGAGATCGGCCAGCATGTAGTAGCCGTCGAAGCGCATCAGCGGGTTGAGGTTGAGGCCGAGGCTCAGCATCCAGGCGGTCGTCGATAGGACGAACAGGGCGCTGCGCAACGACCCGTCCGGAACGAAGGCCCACAGGAAGAGGGCGATCGCCGCGACGCGGAGTTCGGCGAATATCCCGCTGGCGTCGATGAGAAGGCGCCGACGAAGCTCCGAGTGAACTCCACCGGTTTGGTCGCACCCTATTTTTCCTTCCTGCGACGAAGGAGCGATCCCCGGAGGCGTCGGAAACAATCCCGGAGCGCCGGGTTTGCGGAAGAACCCGTGCATGTTTCCACTTGCCGAACCCGTCGCTGCAAGAGCGTATCAAGCCACCTTCTTGGGCGGGACCTTCAATGTCACCTCGGCGTTCTCCGATCCCATCTCGGCCGTGATGTCGAAGCGCAGCAGAACGGCATTGCCTCGGTTGACCTGTTCCTTGGCCGTCGACTTCGTCAGCACCGTCACCTTGGTCGCCTCGTAGCTCTCCTGCTTGTCGAGGATCGACGTCGCCTTGCCGCGCAGGAACGCCGCCGTCGCGCCGTGGCCGCTCTCGGCGTGGTCGTCGGCCCGGGCCATCAGGTCGGCAACGCGCTCGATATTGGCGGGCGTCAGGCCATAGGTGATCTGGAGATAGTCCTCGTTGCCCATGAAGGACTTCAACGCCTCGTAGTCCTTGCGGAAGGTCGCGTCGGTTTCGAGTTTCTCGGCGAGATCCTTGCTGCCGATGCCGATGAGAGCGTACTCCTTGCCGAGCCGCAGATTGCTGCGCTGGACGATCTCGGCCTTGGTTAGCCGGTCGCGGCCGTCCTCGCGGTCGGAGACGTTGTATTCCTGCTTGTACTTCTTGCTGCGCGCCAGCATCATGCTGGCATCGGCGGACAGGATGTCCTCGTCGGCGGCCATGTTGCCGCCCGTCCAGGAACCCTCGACCTTGGCTGCGGTCGGATCCTTGTCGAAGCGCTGGTCCGCCGCCTGCTGCCCACCTGAATCCTGCATGATCTTGGCGATGGCCGCGCCGGTGGCGGTCGGGATCTTGGCATAGAACTTGGCGTTGGCGCCGATGCTGCCGGTGAGCTCCACTTCGGTCGAGATCGCGACCTTGTTGAAGCTGCGCACGACATTGTACTTGCCGCCGAGGGAGGCGGCGACCTCGATGCCGGCGCTGGCGCCGATGCCGATCTTGTTGTTGGCGCCGGACTTGAAATTCTTGTCGTCGGGGCCCGCTGCGAACGCGTTGCCATCGTTGCCGAAGGGTTGGGTGGTGAATTCCGCCTTCGCGTAGCCCTTGGCGCCGACGCCGGCCTTGCCCGCCACCTCGCGGTTCGTGGCCGCGTCGCTCGCCTGCTCGAAGATCGAGGCCTTCGGCTTCTCGCCTCCGGTCAGCGCCAGGAGGAGATCGGCGCAGGCCTTGCGGCCGGCGTCCGTGTTGGGGAACGTCTCGGTGATGCCGTGGAGATAGCTGCCGGTCACCTCGACGCCGGCCGAGACGCCGATCATCGCCTCGGGCGTCAGCCGCTGGTCGACGAGCACGTCAACGCCCACCTGAACCTGCGCCCCGAAGCGCGCCGTCACCTTGAAGCCGTCGCCCGAGCGCTCCAGCACGAGATTGGCGAGCGAGGAGGCGGCCATCTTTCCGCGGATGCCGACCGTCGCGCTCGGCTCCAGCGGGATCTTGCCGGTGTTGAGCGAGAGCTTGTAGCCGGTCTTGAAGTCGAACTTGTCGCCTTCCTTCATTGCGCCGTGCAGCGCCCCGATCTCCGAGCGCAGGCCCTCGTCGATCGTGTGCTTGTTGGCGAGCGTCAGCATCGCGTTCTTCGCGCCCTCGCGGGTGAAGATCTCCTTCAGCTCCGAACCGAGCGCATCGAGGACACGGCGTCCGCCGCTGCGGGTATCCGGCAGGGGCGCAAGACCAGTGTTCGGGTCGATCGCCTTGCGCTCGTCGGCCCAGTTGGCGAGATCATGCCGTTCGAGGGTGCCGTTCAGCGCCTCGCTCACCTCCGGCGCGAACATCGCGACGTCGAGGCCCCAGCCCGTCAAGGTCGCCTCGATCTCGGTCCGCTTCAGCGCGGGCTGGTAGGCCGCGACGACCTTGCCGCCATCGACCTTGTGCTCGATGACGTCGGCCGGCCAGTGCGCCAGGACCGCCGCCCGCACCATCTGCCGAACGCCGAGGATCGCCTCGCGATTGTCGACCTGGCGCTCGGCGAGCCGATCCTGCCGCAGGGCCACCTCGGTGCCGATCTTGGCGTCGATGACGGCCCGCTCGGCCTTGGCGCCTTCGCGCAGGAAGACGATGGCCGACGCCGCATCCCGCAATGTCGCGAGCTTGCCGATGTCGGGCTTCTCGGCGCTGCCGAAGAGGCCTGCGAGCTTGCCGTGCCAGGGGCGGCGCATCGTTTCAGCGTCGAACCCGCGCAGCTGGTCGAGGGCGGTGTCCCGCTCCTTGGTGGTGCGTGCGATGTCGTCGCGCGAGCCGCCGTTCGAGCGCAACTGCACGAGCTCTGCCTCCTTGTCGACGGCGACGAGGATCGCCTTGGCGCTGCGAAGGCCCGCCGGCTTCTCGGCGGACATGTCGAGCCCGCGGGTGACGTCCTTGGTGCGAGCCGCGGCCCGCGTCTGGCGAGCCTCGACGACCCGCGTGTCGAGCAGCGCCCGCTGGCCCATCAGGTCGACGATCGTCGATTCAGCCGCCTGGAACAGCGTGGTGTTGTCGCCGAGGCGCTGGGCCTTCCCGGCATCCGACGACACCGCGCGATGAGCCGCCGTCGCGATCTTGGCGAAGCCGAGCTTCACGTCCGCCGTCTCGGCTTTCAACGTCGGATCGCCGCCTGACTTCGGTGGCTGACCCGTCTGGAGCGACGCGGCTTCCGACAGAAGGGTCGTCAGCAGGCGCTTGCCGACGGATCCGGCCGACCCTGCCGCGGCGTCGCCGATCATGTTCTGCACGGACTGGTCGGTCAGCGTCGCGCTGGTCGCCTTCTGCAGGAAGGAGACGTGCCTTTCGAGCTGCGCGACGTCGGTGAAGCCCGCCTTGCTCAAATTGTGCATGGCTTTCGGGAAGTTGTCGGCTTCGGCCGCGGTATAGCCGAGCTTCAGCATCTGCTTCTCCGTAACGCCGGCAAAGCTCATGACGCGGCCGGCGTCGAAATCGGCAAGGTCGAAGGCCTCGTACTGCTTCAGCCCCAGCACCTCGCTGTCGAGCTTGGCCACCTGATGCTCCAGAACGGCGAGCCCCGCGACCATGAAGGCGGCCTCCGGGTTCTTCTTGCCGAGCTTCTGCAGCACGTCGAGGCCGCGCGTCTCCTTGGTGGACACATCCGCGCCGCCATGATGGCCCCCGACCTTCAGCCAGATCGCCGGGCGATAGGCAACGGCGCCCTCTTCGCCGAGAATGCGCTGCAGCCGGTCGCGCTGCCCAAGGAACGCCTCGCGCGTCTTTGCCGCAAGCTCGCCGCCGGCGGCCGCCCTGTCGAAATCCGCCTTCAACCCCTGCGGAACGATTGCCGCGATCTCGGCCCGCGTCGGCACGCGGCCGAGCCTGTCGCCCAAGTCGTCGAAGGCCTTGACGAAGGCGGGATCGGTGGCGTCGGCGACGAACTTGGCGACGGCGAGGTCTCGGCATTGCTCGGTGCGAAGGGCGCTCAGCATCTTCGAGACGCCGGGATCGTCCGTGACGAAGATGTCCGGTACGGCCTTGTTCGCAAGGCAATGGGAAAGCGAATCGATCGTCTCCAGCGCATGCAGCTGGTCGATCGGCTTCGCCGAGGCGCTGTCCTGGTGAACCGCCCCGTAATGGGAGAACTCGCGGGCGAGACGGCCGACGGAAACCTTCGAAAGTTCGGCATCGCCCCCGAAGCGATCGCGCAGCGCGCCGAGCTGATCGACCGCGGACTCCAGCGTTCCGCGCAGGAGCACGGCGGTCTTCACGTCCTTCAGATAGGCGATCGCGGCCTTGGTGTCGGCGTCGGGCGCCTTCGCGTCGAGATCGTCGATTACGCCGTCCAGATTTGCCGCGAACCGGCCCGCAGCTCCTGGTGAGACGGCGCCGTGGCGGTCCGGCCGATCGTTCGTCGGATGACGGTCGACGAACGTCCTGGCGGCAACCTCGACCCGGCCGAGCATGTCCCGATCCGCCTTCGCAAAGTTCGGGCTGAGCGTCGGCGGTGCGGCGCCGAAATCCGCACGGGCGGCGGCGATGGTCTGCGGATACTCGACCGCAAGGCTGAGCACGATCAGCTCGCGCCGCGCCGAAGTCAGAGCTTCGCGCAGCGGCGGGGCTGCGTTCGCGTTCTGCTTGATGAGCGCTTCGACCTTGCCGAGCTCGGCGGTGATCGCCGCCTGGGCGGCCGTCTGCCGGTCGAGCAGCTTGACCTCCGACTTCGCCACGGTCGGCGCGAAACCCTTGTCGCTGCGGACTTGCCTGTGAAGCGTTCCAATCGTCTGCAGATCGTCCGTGCGCAGGAGAGCGATGGTGTCGCGGATCGCGGCCAGGGCAACGTCGGCGGTCGGCGGCGGGTTGAGCGGGGCGAGTTGGCCGCCTTGCGCCACCGGCAGTACCGGCGCCTGCACGCCTTGCGCCTGAGGGTTCTGGACCTGCGCCTGGGGAGCGAGAAGCAGCGCGCCGTTGACGGGAACGCGCGGCGGCTGGCTCGCCGCCCGGTGCATCGCGGTGAGGTCGAGCGCCGTCCGTGCGCCGGTCGCCTTGACCGTCACGCTGCCGCTGCCCTTGTGGTCGACGACCTTCGGCTGGCTGGCTTCCTTCCGGCCGTGAAACAGATCGGAGATCTTGCTGCCCGTCGCCGCGGCATCGACCCGGCGATTGTAAAGGAGGGGAATGGAGAGGGTTACGCCACCGGTCGCGCTCATGGATCAGGCTCCTCAGGGTCGGGTCGTTGGCAAAGCGGTTTGCAAAGCGAGAGGATTAGGTGCGGAAGACGATCGCGTCGTCGCCGCGGTAGAGCGGCGAGTGTAGGGAGGAGATCACCTCCGCTTCCGACCCCTCGCGCAGAGCCGTCCTGACTGCGGCGATCTCCTCGACGAAGCCTTCCAGCCGACGCGCCAGGGCGTCGGCGGAAACATCTTCCCGGCGCAGGGACGTGCAGAGGGTCAGCGACATCGCCTCATTGTCGAGCGCGATCCAGACGTCCGGCTGCTTCATTCGGAACAGGTTGAGCGCAAGCGCCTTGCGCATGGCGCCCGCCTCCTCGCCAGCCAAGAGGCGCACCACGCTCGCGTAGGCATAGGCGCGCTCGCCATGCTCGGGGACTTCGAGGGTGACGATGACATCGCCGGAGAAGCCGAGCGCGACCATCCCGTGACCGTCGAGCGTAAGGTCGACGCCATGACCGGCGAAGATCGATTGAAGGGCCTGCTGGATTGTAGCACGCATCGGGTTTCCCACGGGTCAAGGCTGTGATGACGAAGCTGGGACGCTTCGATCGGGGCAACGGCTCCGAGCGGTTCATCCTCGGCGGCGATTGATGACGCAGAGAAAGATGTCGAGGTGTCACGCAGATGACGAGGTGGTGGGTTTTTCGCTGGACTTGTGGCCTCGGATACCGGAACCCGGTAGGCGACCTTTCGCCATTGCTGCAAGCCCGTCTGCGTCTTTGCAAGTAAAACCCTGCGTCAGATATCCCAATCGATTCCTCTCTTTTCAGCTCAAAGCTTTGGGGTATGGTGGGCGTCGAGCGGATCGAGCGTTCGTCCATTCTTATTCACTCAGTGGAGATGCGTGTGCACGAGACACCTCAAGAACAGGCAGGGGCACGTCTTCAGAAATGGATCGACGACATCAATGCCGCGCTTGGAACCAGCATCACGGCAGATGATCCGCAGGTACAGCTCGCAAGTCGAGAAGGCGTCATCATTCTACTGTCGCCCGCGCCGCTCGATGCGACGCTCTACATGACCGCGACGATGATGACGGTGCCGGAAGACAAGCCGCAGGTGATCGAGAAGGCCTTGAGAGCCAACCTGTTTCAGCAGTCTGCGGCGGACGGATGGTTTGCTTTCGAAAGTGAGGCGCGAGAGCTTTTTTGGCAGTATAGGTGGGATCGCTACCCGACCGCGCCTTTCGAGGAATTCTTGAGCGTCCTCGAGGTGTTCATCGTCCGTGCGGACCAATTGGCGCGCGAGACACGCGATTGGATGGCGGACGCTGCGCAAGATGCGACCGACGCGCCGTCCTACGGCGACTTCATCGTACGGGC
>JACMIV010000328.1 GCA_014380965.1 Rhizobiaceae bacterium
CGCGAGCCCGGCGACGCCGACACCCACACCAACGGCGCCCGCGCCTGCACCGCAGAGCCCCGACCCAGCCGGCTGACGCGTCATTGTCGGATTTCGCCGCTGACGCGTCATTGCCGGATTTCGCCGCTGACGCGGCGGCCCGGTCACCGCCGTCCGTTTCACGCCGCCCGGCAGGCCTTCCGACAAGGAAGGCTGCCGCGGCGGCGCTTTTGCCGTATGATCACGGCCTTGAAGTTCCGGCGCCGGTCCGGGACGCCTCGATCTTTTCATCGTCCGGACCGGATTTCATCCCATGGTCACCATCGCCATCATCGGCCGCCCGAATGTCGGCAAGTCGACCCTCTTCAATCGTCTCGTCGGCAAGAAGCTCGCGCTCGTCGACGACCGGCCGGGCGTCACGCGCGACCGGCGCAACGGCGACGCGCGCCTCCTCGACCTCGAATTCGAGATCATCGACACTGCCGGGCTCGAGGAGACGATCGGCGACACGCTGGAAGCCCGGATGCGCGCCCAGACGGAGCTCGCGATGGATCTCGCCGACCTCTCCCTGTTCATGGTGGACGCGAAATCCGGGCTGACGCCGCAGGACAAGGTCTTCGGCGAAGTTCTGCGCCGCCGCGGCAAGCCGGTCATCCTCGTCGCCAACAAGGCCGAGGCCAAGAACTCCTCGGAGGGCTTCTACGATGCCTTCACGCTGGGCCTCGGCGAACCGGTCGCCATCTCGGCCGAACACGGCGAGGGCATGGGGGATCTGCGCGACGCGATCGTCGCTGCGCTCGGGCAGAACGCCTTCTACGAGGAAGAGGACGACGAGGACGATTTCGGCGCCGAGGTGACGATACTTCCCGCCGGCGAGATCGACGGTGAGGAAGAGCCCGTCGAAGCTTACGACGCGACGAAGCCGCTCCGCATCGCCATCGTCGGCCGCCCCAACGCCGGCAAGTCGACGCTTATCAACCGCTTCCTCGGCCAGGACCGTTTGCTGACCGGACCCGAGGCGGGAATCACCCGCGATTCCATCTCGGTCGAGTGGGAATGGCGCGGCCGGCGGATCAAGATGTTCGACACTGCCGGCATGCGCCGCAGGGCGAAGGTGCAGGAGAAGCTCGAGAAGCTCTCGGTCGCCGACGGCCTACGCGCCATCAAGTTCGCCGAGGTCGTCGTCGTCGTGTTCGACGCGACCATCCCCTTCGAACGTCAGGATCTGTCGATCTCCGACCTCATCATGCGCGAAGGTCGTGCGCCGGTGATCGCCTTCAACAAATGGGACCTCGTCGAGGACCGGCAGGCGGTGCTCGCGGACCTGCGCGAGAAGACCGAGCGCCTGCTGCCCCAGGCACGCGGCATCAAGGCCGTGCCCGTCTCGGGCGAGACCGGCGACGGGCTGGACCGGCTGATGCAGGCGATCACGGAGACCCACGAGACCTGGAACAAACGCATCTCGACGGCGAAGCTCAACCAGTGGCTGGAGCGCGTGGTCGGCCATCACCCGCCGCCGGCCGTCGCGGGGCGCCGCGTCACCATCAAGTACATGACGCAGGTGAAGAGCCGCCCGCCGACCTTCATGCTCTCGACGACACGGCCGGAGGCGCTGAATGCCGCCTATACCCGATACCTCGTAAACGGCCTTCGCGAGAGCTTCGGGCTTGCCGGCGTTCCAATCCGGCTCGGGCTTCGCAAGCCCGACAACCCCTTCGCGTCGCGGGCGAAGAAATACACCTGAGCGTCGGCGCCAGGCGGTCCCAAAAGTTTTCGGAATTCTTCTGCAAATTCAAAGGCCGTTAACCAAGAAACAAGGTTAACGAACGATGCTGGCTTCGTTGGGGTGACGAGGCGGGTGTCTGAGTATGACGGAGCGTGTGGGCCGGTTGGGCCGAACGGCAGACAAGCGGCGGCCTCGCATCGGCTCGCGCATCCTTGGAATCCTTGTCTGCGGGGTTGTCCTCGTGCCGGTCTTTTCCAAACCCGTCGCCTTCCAGGACATGACGAGCCTTCTCGAAGGCGACCGCGCGGAGACGCGGTGGCAGTCCTATTTCCGCCCCTCCCCTGCCGGCGCGATCGAGACGGCGACCGTCGCTTTCGCCGGAGACGCGACGCGCGATCGGCTTCCGAAAGGCGCCGGCATCGGCACGGCCGGCGGCGTGTATACGATGGACACCCCGCGGCCTGCCTTCGAAAGCCCTGACGAGGCACGCGTCACGCGCGCCCAAAAGACCGGACGCGTCATCGCGGTCGAAGCGCAGGCGCCGCCGAAGGCCTTTACCGCAGGCTCGATCCTGGAGCGCCAAAGCCTCCTGCGGCCGGCATTGTCGATCGGCACTCTGGATGCCCCCAGCACGGGCTTCGAAAAGCCGGAGGCCGCCGATCGGGCCATTGCGGTGGCCATGATGTTCGAGGGCAAGTCTCCGCGGATTGCCGCGCCTGAAGAGAGGATCATGGTCGCCTCGCTCGAACCGTCCAAGTCCACGCCCCGCCCGGCGGAGTCGGATGTCGCAGCGACGCAGGCGCTGGGCTATGCCGCAACGCCGCTACCAGGCGAAAGCCGAGCGGCGAGTCTGTTCGGCTCGATCCTTCGCGGCAGCGGCAAAGCTTTCGTACCGCCGATCGGCAAGAACGATCACGCCTGGGCGGCGACGCCGTTGCCGAAAAGCGCCTTCTCCGCAAAAGAGCAGACCTGCCTTGCGAACGGAATCTACTTCGAGGCGCGCGGCGAGAATGAGACGGGACAGGCAGCGGTAGCACAGGTGATCCTCAACCGCGTCCGCAACCCGACCTATCCGAACACGATCTGCGGCGTCGTCTACCAGAACAAGCACTGGACGAATCGCTGCCAGTTCTCTTTCGCCTGCGACGGGATCAAGGACCGCATCACCAACAAGCGCGCCTTCGCCACCGCCAAGCGCATCGCCGGCGAGGTGACGCGTGGCGAGACCTGGCTTGCCGACGTCGGCTCCGCGACCCACTACCACGCGACCTATGTCAAACCGCGCTGGGCCCGCGCGATGAAGAAGGTCGACAAGATCGGCCTGCACATCTTCTACCGCACCTATGGCGGCGGCTGGAACTGAGCACGTCCAAGCGCCGCGACGCACTCCGGACGGCCGACAAAGCTCACGAAACAGGTCGATTCAAGGGCTCGTCGGTATGAGGGGCGGGCCCCGCTTCCCGCGCGAGCGGCAAGCCGAAGCCCCGGCGCTTGCAAGGTCTCGCCGGCTGGGCTCTGGTGCCGCACGAAGCGCGACGGAGCGAGGCGAATGGCTGAACGGGAGCACGGGGAAGGCAGCAATGGCCTGCCCGATGCCGATCTGACGAAACGGCGGGAGGCCCTGGCCCAAAGGCTTGCGACCCAACGCGCGCGGCTCGATCCGCCCAAAGCCTTCTCCGGCGGCGGCGGCATGAGGGGCGCTGCCGACGGCATGAAGCTTGCCAGCGAATTCGTGGGCGGCGTGCTCGTCGGTGCCGGAATCGGCTATCTCCTCGACCTCTTCGCGGGCACCTCCCCGTTCGGCCTCATCGTGTTCCTCGTCCTTGGTTTCGTCGCCGGCGTGCTGAACGTCTTGCGCTCGATCGGGAAGACGTCTGCTTCCCCGAGCGCCTCCCCGGCCGTCGGACCCGAAGATGCCGAGAAGGGCGAGAACGAGATCCGATAAACTGTTGCGATCCGCAATTTCAGACGTTATGGCATGGCGCATCCGCCAAGAGGGCGACGGATGTTGAAGGGCTACAGAGTTTGGCGAACGATCCGCTCCACCAATTCGTGCTTCAGCCGATCCTGCCGATCGAGGCAGCCGGGCTGAATTTCTCGTTCACCAACTCCTCGCTGTTCATGGTCGCGACCGTCGCGGTCGCCTCCGCGTTCCTCTACTGGTCGACGTCGAGCGGCAGGCTCGTGCCAAGCCGCGCCCAGTCGATCGCGGAAATGTCCTACGAGTTCATCGCGAACATGCTTCGCGATTCGGCGGGCAAGAGCGGGATGCACTTCTTTCCGCTGGTCTTTTCGCTGTTCATGTTCGTGCTGGTCGCCAACCTTCTCGGCATGTTTCCGTACTTCTTCACCGTGACGAGCCACATCATCGTGACCTTCGCGCTGTCGCTGGTCGTCATCGGCACGGTCGTCGTCTACGGCATCTTCAAGCACGGCCTGTCTTGGTTCAAGCTGTTCGTGCCGGCAGGCGTGCCGATGGTGATCCTGCCCTTCGTCGTGCTCATCGAGGTCATCTCTTTCCTCTCGCGACCGATCTCGCTCTCGGTTCGTCTCTTTGCCAACATGCTCGCGGGCCACATCACCCTGAAGGTCTTCGCTGGCTTCGTGGTGTCGCTCGGAGCGCTCGGCGCGGTCGGCATCGGCGGGGCGATACTGCCGCTGATCATGACCGTCGCGCTGACCGGGCTTGAATTCCTGGTCGCCTTCCTGCAGGCCTACGTCTTCGCGGTCCTGACCTGCATGTACCTCAACGATGCGGTCCATCCCCATCATTGATCGAACCACGAACGTCGCGTCCATGTCGGTCGCGAATTCCAACCGCACGTTCCAGACAAAGGAGATCTTCATGGACGCGGAAGCTGCACGTTACATCGGCGCCGGACTCGCTTGCTTCGGCATGGCCGGAACCGCCATCGGTCTCGGCAACATGTTCGCCCAGTACCTCGCCGGCGCGCTGCGCAACCCCTCGGCCGCCGACGGCCAGTTCGGTCGCCTGATCTTCGGCTTCGCGGTCACGGAAGCGCTCGGCATCTTCTCGCTGCTCGTCGCGCTGCTCCTTCTCTTCGCGGTCTAAGACCCGCTTCGAGTTCAGACCGTTACGCCAGCCGCCCGATCGAGAGGGCGGCTGGTTTCCCTTTCGCCGGAGAGACAGATGTTCGTCACCGTAGCCCGCGCACAGACACACGAGCCTGCGGCGGCGCCGGCACATGGCAGCGCCCCTGATACGGGCGCCGTCGCACATGGCGAACTCGTCGCCATCGAGGGCGAACACGCGACCGGCGTCTTTCCGCCGATGGACACCAACTATTTCCCATCGCAGCTCCTCTGGCTCGCGATCTCCTTCGGCGTCTTCTACATCGTGCTGCAGCGGATCATCCTGCCGCGGATCGGCGCGATCATCGAGAACCGCCGCGACAAGATCGCGCTGGACCTCAACGCCGCCGAGAAGATGAAGACCGACGCAGACGCGGCGCTCGCATCCTATGAACAGGAGCTCGCGAGCGCCCGCGACCGTTCGAACAAGATCGCTCTCTCCGCCCGCGACTCCGCCAAGGCGGACGCGGATGCCGAGCGTGCCAAGGTCGAAGCCTCGCTCGACGAGAAGCTCGAGTCGGCGCAGGCCCGCATCGCGGAGATCAAGACGAAGGCGCTGGCCGATGTCGGCGTCATCGCCGAAGACGCTACCGAGACGATCCTCAAGGCCGTCGCCGGTCTAGACGTATCGCGCGACGACGTGGCGGGCGCCGTGCGCTCCGTCCGTTCCTAGGAGATTCTTCGATGGCGTTCGACAACTCGTTCTGGGCCCTCGTCGGGCTCATCCTGTTCCTCGCGTTGATGCTATACTTCAAGGTGCCTGGCATGATCGCAAAGGCGCTCGACGCCCGCGCTGTCCAGATCCGAAAGGAGCTCGACGAAGCGCGCGAGCTGAAGGAAGAAGCCAAGCAGCAGCTCGCCGAATATCAGCGTCGGCGCCGCGAGGCGGAGGTGGAAGCCTCCCAGATCGTCGCGGCAGCTGAGCGCGAGGCGGCATCCATGCTGGATGAGGCCCGAATCAAGACCGAGCAATACGTGACCCGTCGCACCGCGATGGCCGAGACCAAGATCGCGCAGGCCGAGAGCGAGGCGATCGCCGAGGTCCGTTCCTCCGCCGTCGAGATCGCGATCGCGGCCGCATCGAAAATTCTCTCCGAGCGCGGCTCGTCAGGAGAAGGCAACCGACTGATCGATCAGTCGATTTCGGAAGTCCGAACTCGACTGAACTGAATTGCCTGGCACCCGTATCGATGACGGCCGCGGCTTCAGCTGCGGCCTTTTTCGTTACAACGATCCGCGACTTAAGTGAGCGCCAAGACTCTTTGTCGGATCGGGCTGAAGCTCTGCCGGTGAAACCGGCAAGGCCCGTGCCTTGCGAGGGCGTCGAGGTGTTGGGGTGTGCCGTAGCCCATGTGTCGTCCAAAGCCATAGGCCGGAAATGCCGCGCAGAGACGCCGCATCAGCGCGTCGCGTGCAACTTTCGCGACGATCGAGGCCGCCGCGATCGAAAGGGAAAGGCCATCTCCACCGACAACGGCCGTGCCTTTACAGGCAAGGCCGGGTGCTATGTCGTGACCGTCGATCAGAACATGGCATGGACGCGCGGCAAGCCCGGCGACGGCGCGGCGCATTGCGAGGAGCGTGGCGCCACGGATGTTCAGGCGGTCGACCTCGTCGGCACTCGCGGAGGCTATAGACACCATGGCGGTTCGAAGGATCTCCCCGTTGAGGCGCTCCCTCTCGGCAGCGCTCAACGTCTTGGAATCGGCTAGACCTACAGGTATCGCGCCGCGGTCGAGGATCACGGCCGCAGCGAAGACGGGGCCCGCGAGAGGACCCCGCCCCACCTCGTCGACGCCCGCAACCAGACGGTCACCGATCCGATGACGGGCCGCCTCCAGCCCGAAATCGGGAGCCGGGCGGCGCATGTCGCGCGGAACTGAGGGAGAATCGGAGGAACGGCAAGCCATCGTGCGGCGACGCTGATCCATTCTCCGATTCTCCGCAAGGCCCGGCCGCCCCGCGGGGACGGGATGGCCGAACCGCACCGGCCCGATGGGACAGCCGGCGATGATAATAGTGCCCGTTTCAGAGCAGTGAAAGCTGGACGCCTGCAGCCTTCGGCGCCCTGAAGAGATCCGCCCGCAACGCCGTCCGGCTCTCGTTCAGCCCGAGTCGCGTCGCAGCCATCTCGAAGCGTCGCTTGATCTGGAAGGCGTAAGGCCCGGTGCCGCGCATGCGCTTCCCCCATTCCGCGTCGTAGTCCTTGCCGTCGCGCATCGACCGCAGGAGCTGCAGGACGTGGCGGTAGCGGTTCGGGTAGTGGCGGAGGAGCCAGTCCTTGAAGATCGGGCTGACTTCGAGCGGCAGCCGCAGGAGGACGTAGCCCGCCTCCTTCGCGCCCGCCGTCACGGCCGCTTCCAGCAGCCGCTCGATCTCGTGGTCCGTGAGGCCCGGAATGATCGGCGCCGTCATGACCATGGTGGGAATGCCGGCCTCGCTCAGCGCCTTCACCGCGTCGAGCCGCTTGGCGGGAGTCGCCGCCCGCGGCTCCATGGCCCGTGCAAGCGTCCGATCGAGTGTCGTCACCGACAGCGCGACCTTGACGAGCCCCTTGGCGGCCATGCGCGACAGGATGTCGATGTCGCGCGTCACCAGCGACGACTTCGTGACGATGCCGACGGGATGGTCGGCCGCCTCCAGCACTTCGAGGACCTCGCGCATGATGCGCCAGCTCTTCTCGATCGGCTGATAGGGATCGGTGTTGGTCCCGATCGCGATCGTGCGCGGCTCGTAGCCCGGTTTTGCGATCTCCCGCTCCAGCAGCTCGGCGGCGTTCGGCTTGGCGAACAGCTTCGCCTCGAAGTCGAGGCCAGGCGACAGTCCCATATAGGCGTGGCTCGGCCGGGCGAAGCAATAGACGCAGCCGTGTTCGCAGCCGCGATAGGGATTGACCGAGCGGTCGAAGGAGATGTCCGGAGACGTGTTCTTCGAGATGATCGACTTCGGCTTCTCGACCGTCACGTCGGTCTTGAAGGCCGGAAGTTCCTCCAGCGAGTTCCAGCCGTCGTCGTAGGCGCTGCGGGCAAATGGCTCGAAACGCCCGGTCGGGTTGACGCCCGCCCCCCTGCCGCGTCGGCGTTCGAAGCCGACGCGAAGGCCCGCTTCCGTGATGATGTGCTGCGCGATGTCGATGCCGTTCGGCGCGGAGAAAGCAGCGCGGTCGGCGGCAATGATGTCCTGCATGGGATAACCTTCCGGTCATGTCGCCCTGTCTATGAATGAAGTCCTAACCTACGAATGAGAACAAGACAAGAACAAAATGAGCGGCCGCGTGGGGTGGCTCTTCGTGCGGCCCTCGGCTAAATCGTGTCATGCTCACTGTAATGATCGAAGCAGGTGCCGATCAGGGCCCTCTGGTAGCCAGCCTCGCCACCCTCATCCCCGGCGCCGTCGAGGGCCTCGTGCGCGAGGTCGTGGTGATCGACCGTGGTCTCGACCCCGCAACGCGCAAGGTCGCTGACCATGCGGGGTGCCGGATTGTCGATGCCGCCGGGCTTGCCGCAGTGGTCTCCGGCGCAAGGGGGGACTGGCTGCTGCTGCTCGAGGCCGGCGCGCGCCTTGCGCCCGACTGGATCGACGCGGTTACGAGCCATCTCGTCGACGTCGAGGAGGCCAACGTGACGCCGCGCGCTGCGCGGTTCTCGCGGTCTCGGCGAGACATGCCGGGCTTCCTCAGCCGCTTCCTGTCCCGGCGGACGGCGCTTGCGGAAGGCCTCCTCCTGCCGAAGGCTCAGGCCATAGGCCTCGTCAGGCGCAGCAGGACGCTTGAGGACATGGCGAAGGGCCTTGCCTCCCGCCGCCTCGACGCGAGCATCCGGCCACGGCTTTTGACACAGCGGGCATAGCGGGCGGCCGCAGGAGGGTCATTCCCACTCTATCGTACCGGGGGGCTTCGACGTCACGTCGTAGACGACGCGATTGATGCCCTTCACCTCGTTGATGATCCGCGTTGCGGTGTTGCCGAGGAAGTCCATATCGAAGGAGTAGAAGTCCGCCGTCATGCCGTCGACGGAGGTGACTGCCCTCAGCGCGCAGACGAATTCGTATGTGCGCCCGTCGCCCATGACGCCAACGGTCTGGACAGGCAGAAGCACGGCGAAGGCCTGCCAGATCGCGTCGTAGAGGCCGGCCTTGCGGATCTCGTCGAGATAGATCGCGTCGGCCTGGCGCAGGATCGCGAGCTTTTCGCGCGTGATGCCGCCGGGACAGCGGATGGCGAGGCCTGGTCCTGGAAAGGGCTGGCGGCCGACGAAGCTTTCGGGCAAGCCGAGTTCGCGGCCGAGGACGCGGACCTCGTCCTTGAAGAGCTCGCGCAGGGGCTCGACGAGCTGCATGTTCATGCGCTCGGGCAGGCCGCCGACATTGTGGTGGGACTTGATCGTGACCGAGGGGCCCCCGGTGAAGGATACGCTCTCGATGACGTCGGGATAGAGCGTGCCCTGTGCAAGGAAATCGGCACCGCCGAGCCTCGATGCCTCGGCCTCGAAGGTTTCGATGAAGAGGCGGCCGATCGTCTTGCGCTTCACCTCGGGGTCGAGTTCGCCTTCGAGCGCGTCGATGAAGAGATCCTGCGCTTCGACGTGGACGAGGGGGATGTTGTAATGGTCGCGGAACATGGTCACGACCTGTTCGGCCTCGTTCATCCGCATCAGGCCGTGATCGACGAAGATGCAGGTGAGCTGCTCGCCGATCGCCTCGTAGATGAGGACCGCCGCGACGGAGGAATCGACGCCGCCCGACAGGCCGCAGATGACACGTCCCGTGCCGACCTTGGCGCGGATCTCCGCGATCGCCTGATCCTTGAAGGCAGCCATGGTCCAATCGCCGGACAGCCCTGCGACCTTGTGGACGAAATTGTGAATGAGTTTTGCGCCCTCGGTCGTGTGGACGACCTCCGGGTGGAACATCATGCCGTAGAAGCTGCGGCTCTCGTCGCCGAAGACCGCGTAGGGCGCGCCCGGGGACTTGGCGAAGATCTCGAAGCCCGGCGGCATGTCCATGACTCGGTCGCCATGGCTCATCCAGACCTGATGGCGCGTTCCCTCCGGCCATACGCCGTGGAACAGCGCGCAGTCCTTCTGCACCTCGACGAAGGCCCGGCCGAACTCGCGATGCGGAGAGCTTTCCGCACGGCCGCCGAGCTGAACGCACATCGTCATCTGACCGTAGCAGATGCCGAGCACGGGAATGCCGGCGTCGAATACGACCTGCGGCGCGCGGGGCGAGCCGATGTCGCCGGTCGAGGCCGGGGAGCCGGACAGGATCACGGCCTTCGGCTTGAGCCGGCGGAAACCTTCGTCGGCGGACTGGAAGGGCACGATCTCGGAATAGACCCCGGCCTCGCGGACGCGGCGCGCGATCAGCTGCGTGACCTGGGAGCCGAAGTCGACGATGAGGACGGTGTCTGGATGAGCGGTCATTGCGAGGCTTTAGGGCAAGCCGGGGGCAGAAGGCAAGATGACGTTTCCAGGCCGCATGGGCACGTCCACGCCAGTCGACTTGCGGGGCACCGCGGGCGAGCCGGCATTCAGGGCCCGCCTTATCGCAGAGGCAAATTCTCCAGCGAAGGAGCAAGCCTGTCGATCGTCTGAGCCAGCCGCTCGTCGAGGACGTGGAGGAGGCTCGTCCAGTCGTCGTAGCGATGGAGATCGGCGGCGCCGTCCGAAATGCCGCGCAGGCCGACGAGAGGGATGTCGAAGCGCTGGCAGGCACGAAGGACGGCAAAGGTTTCCATGTCTACCATGTCGGCATCGATCCGACCGTAATCCTCGCCGGTGACAATGTCCGCGCCGGTGGACAGACGAACGGCTGGAACGTCGGCGATCGGCGTCGCCAGAGGCGTGTCGATCGGGTGGTCGAGGAAGGGCGTGACGCCCTTGGTGAAACCGAGAGGCGAGGCGTCGATGTCCCGCCAGGAGACGGAGGCGACCTGGTAGATCGCACCCTGCTCCAGCGTCCGCGACCCGGCCGACCCCAGCGAGACGACGAGGTCCGGCAGGGTTCCGGCGCGATGCAAGCCGCCGAGCGCGATCCCCGCGGCGAGCGCGGCCTCGATGGGTCCGATGCCCGTCATCAGCGGCCGGATGCGTTGGCGCAGATGCGGGCCGTATTCCGCCGACGCCGCCATGACGAAGAGGACGCGCCGGCCGGAGATAATCTCGATCGAGGGCTCAGGCGTAGGCCGGACGGGTTCGATCATGACGTGCTCCCGAGCGGACGCGGCTTTCGCGCCCGGCTCCCCGTCAGTTCAACCACCAGATCGCGCCGTTGAGAAGCCCGGCAAACGTCACCCACGCAGCGTAAGGCATGAAGAGGAGCGCTGCGGTTCGGTCTTTCGTCCAGGTCTCGAAGATGAAGGCAATGATGGAAGCCAGCATCGCGATGAGAACCACGAGCCCCAACCCGGTGAGGTGCGCGCCGAAGAATACCGGCGACCAGGAGAAATTGAGCGCCATCTGGATGATCCAGAGGAGCAGACAACGCGCCAGCCCGCGCTGCCAGACGCGCCAGCCTGCCGTGCCAATCAGGATATAAAGAAGCGTCCATGCAGGACCGAACAACCAGTTCGGCGGGCTGAACCAGGGCTTCGTCAAGCCGGCATACCATTCTCCGGCAGAGAATGAGATTCCCATCAAAGTGCCGCCGCCGAACGCGAGGCCAATGAAAAGCAGGAGCGTGAGGAGAGAGGGAAGAGATGCGGGCTTCATGTCCTGACGAGGCTCGCGAAGAAGAAGCCATCCGTTCCCGTCAGCCGCGGCGTCAGCGTCAAGGCTTGACCTGCGCCGGCAGCAGTCGCGCGGTATGCGGGCTCTGCGCCGGGAAGCGCCGTCGTCCAGAGCGCCGTCGCATCCGCGGCGATGAAGTCTTTGTGGCGGGAGAGGAAGGAGGCGACGCGGTCGCTGTTCTCGCGGGCGAGAAGCGAGCAGGTGATATAGGCGAGCGTGCCGCCGGGTTTGACGAAGCGGGCGGCGGCATCGAGGACAGCGTCCTGCTCGGCGATGCGTTTCTCGACGGCACTTGCCGAAAGCCGCCACTTGGCGTCCGGCCGACGCCGCCATGTGCCGGCGCCGGTGCAGGGCGCATCGACCACGACACGGTCCATGAGGCCGAGAGCGGCCAGATCGTCGCGCGGCCCGTGGACGTCGACATTTCCGGCCTCGGCACGTTTCAGGCGCTCGTAGATCGGGGCGAGGCGCTGTTTGTCGGCGTCGAAGGCGTGGAGACGCCCCTCCCCCTTCATTGCGGCGGCAAGCGCGAGCGTCTTACCGCCGGCGCCTGCGCAGAAGTCGAGGATGTCCTCTCCGGGCAGAGCGCCGACGAGATGGGCCGCGATCTGAGAGCCCTCGTCCTGGACCTCGAACAAGCCCTTCTGGAAACCCGACTCGACCTGGACGTTCGGATGGCGTCCGGCGCCTTCGATCGGCGGGATGCGAAGGCCGTTCGGGGCGATCGCGGTTGGTGCGGCGGAGAAAGGCGCAAGGTCCGCCTCCGTCGCATCGCGAGTCGCCAGAAGCGTATTGACGCGAAGGTCGAGCGGCGGCCGAGCGGCAAGCGCCACCGCCTCCGCGATCCAGTCGTCGCCGAGCGAGGCGGCGAACTCGGCCGCTAGCCAATCCGGAAGATCCGCCTGCACGGCGGCGGGGGCGGCGGCAAGATCGGCGGCGGAAAAGCGTTGGAGGGTCGCTTCGTTCGGCATTCCCGGTGCGTGGCGGTCGCCTTCCAGCGCTTCAAGGATCGCCGCGGCATCCAGCCCCTGCGCTTCCATCAACGCTGCAAAGACGAGCGCGCGCGGGCTGTCGTCGCCCATTCGCCAGCCGAGCGAGCGGCGTCTGCGCAGGACATCGTAGACGATGTTGCCGATGGCGGCCCGGTCGCCCGAGCCGGCGAAGCGATGGGCAAGGCCCCAGTCCTTCAGCGCGTCGGCGACGGGACGGCGGCGCTTGGCCGTATCGTCCAGGACCTCGATCGCGGCGGCGATCCGCCCCCCTAGACGCATGGGAAGATCGCGAGAATGCGGTAGGCGAAGGGCGTGTGGTTTAAAAAATCGGTCAAAGGCTCACGTTTCGTATGGGTTCAGGAGTTTCACGCCGGTCGGCTCGATGTGACGCACATTGCGCGTAACGATGGTCAAGTCGTGTTCGAGCGCGGTCGCAGCAATGAGAAGGTCCGGATTGGTGTTCCTCAGATCGTGGCTGAGTTGACCCCAACGTCGGGCAGTACCGATGGTCAGCGGCAAGACACGTTTGTCATATACGACGACAGTGGCCTCCAGCCAGTCGATGTACCTGTCGGGGCGACGCTTTTCGGTCATCTCAAGTCTTCGAACGCCGCGAGCCACCTCTCCAATCGTGATGACGCTGAGATATGCCGTGTCCTGATGCCGATATGCGTTGAGCCATCGATACGCCGCAGGATCGGGTCTGACTTTAAAGCCTTCCGACAGGACCATAGTGTCGAGGAGGAATGGTCCTCTATCCAAGGTCGATGTCACGATATTCGGACGGGTGGGCATGACGATCGTCGAAGATGTCGTCCAATCCTTCGGGCAGCTTGGGCGCATTCATGATTTGATCGATGAGCGTTCTTTTCGGCGCTGTATCCAATGCGGTCAACCTCTCGAATTCCGCCGCGGACATTACCACCACGGCGTAGACGCCGCGCTTCGTCACATGTTGCGGTTCTCCATTTTCGGCAGCTTCGACCACTGCGGAGAACTTGTCTTCGCGTCCTGAAGCGTCCAGACCTTCCCCATACCTTTGCCTCCCTTGATCTGGCTAGATGCCAGGCTCCCCGCATGGAGAAGCAGGATGGCCTGAAATACGAATGGCCGAGACGTCTCCGTCCCGGCCATTCGTATCATGTCATGTATACGCTGCGACGCTTTATTCCGCCGCCTGCTGCGGCGTTTCCTGCATCAGCGAAATCGCTGGCCGCTCGGCACCCGAGGCTGCCGCCAGCGCGCGGCGCACGCCGTTTCCGTAAATGGGGCGGACGTGGTCGAAATGGACGAGCTGGCGATCCTCGATCTCCTTCGGGATGCCGCCCATGGCAGCGGCGATGTTCGAGAAGAGACGCTGCCTCTTGCCATCGTCTGGAATGCGCTCGCGATTCTGATGCGCCAGCTTCTCGATGAACTGGTATTCCGATAGGAGGATCGGGCCGCGCTCGCCGGCGGTCCAGGAATTCCGATTGTCCGGCACGGGCGCGCCGGTTGTCGTCGTCAGCGTCTTCGTGTCCGTCATGTCGGTCTCCTTCGGTCTCCGCCACCGGCTCGACTGGCGACTTTTGGAACTCTTCCAGAAGATGATGACAAGGTTTTGCCGATCAGTACAAAGCGTCTTTGCAAGTACGCCCGATCGGTTTATCCTATCGCAATGCTCACGATCCGACAGCTCCGCTATTTCGAGGCCCTCGCCGAAGCGCTCCATTTCGGCAGGGCTGCGCGGGCCCTCAACATCAGCCAACCGGCTTTGTCGGCGCAGATCGCCGCGATGGAGGAGGTGTTCGGCGGGCCGTTGTTCGAGCGGCGCGCGTCGGGCGTGCTCCTGACGAGCGATGGCATCTTGGTGAATGGCCGCGTACGACGGATTCTGACCGATATTCGGGACCTCGAAGGCCTCGGCACGTCGAAGGGCGAGGTGCTCGCGGGGCGGATGCGTCTCGGCCTGATCGCGACCGTCGCGCCCTACCTCCTTCCCAGGCTCCTGCCGCGCCTGGCGCGGGATCATGCGCGCCTCGACTGCGAGATTCGCGAGAGCGTCACGCAGACGCTGCTGCGCGACGTCCTTCACGGGGAACTCGATTGCGCGGTCGTGGCTATTCCCCTCGAAAGAGCCGAACTTCAGACCATCACCCTCTTTGAAGATCGCTTCCATCTCGCCGTTCCCGAATGCGAAGAGCATCGCTTTCGGGGCGCGGTCTCCGTTCATGCGCTCGCCATGGAGCGGCTGATCCTCCTCGAGGAAGGCCACTGCTTGCGGGATCAAGCCCTCAAGATCTGCCAGCTTGTCGAGGCGAACGAGCTCGCCAGCCTCGGAGCGACGAGCCTGACGACCATTCTCAGGATGGTGGCGGGTGGTCTCGGCGCGACCTTGATTCCCGATCTCGCGGTCGAGGCGGAAAGCCGCGGCGGCGGCATCCGCATCCTGCCGTTCCAGGAGCCCGCTCCGTCGCGGACACTTGCTCTTGCCTTCCGCCCCTCGACCGCGCGGCGCAGGGACTTCGAGGCCCTTGCCCTCCTCATCCGAGAAACCGCGCGTGAGAGCACAGCGCAATTCATGGAACTTACTTCCACCTAGCAAAATTATCCCATGGCTTCGAAAGCGATGTGAACGTCCACGGGAGGAAACGATGGCGATCTTCGACTACAAGGGAAGCGACGCGCGGGCGGACGTGGCGGAAGCGTTCCGGCTGGCGCGCTATTCGCAGATCGAGGCTTTCGGCGCGTTGGGAGACGCGCTCGGGATAGTGACCCGAAGCGGTGACGATCTCGGCATTCCAGCGGGCTGGAGGGAGCTGACGGCCGCGGAACTCGGCGTTTCGGCAGCCAAAGTGGACGCCGACGGCTTCTTCACCGGAGCGACATCTCCCGCGGCGCAGACGAAAGTTCTCGGCTTCGTCGGCGCGAACGGGCAGATCGAGCGCGTGTCGATCGCGTTCGCGGGGACCAACAATCTCAACGATCTTCCCGATTATCTCGCCCTTGCCGAGGGGCGATATATCGAGGAGTTCCGGTATCTCCTCGATGCCGCGGCAGCATATTCGGCAGGCAAGGGCCTCGCCGGAGGTGATGTCGTCGTCTCCGGCTACAGCCTCGGCGGCGCGGCCGTGAACATCTTTGCAGAACGCGCCGGCGAGATCGCGGGCGGCTTCTACGCGACCTCGGATTTCTTCGGCTTCTCCTCGCCCACCATCTTCGACGACGAGACCGTCTTCAACTACGGCGCCGAGAACGACGTGGTCTACCGGGTGATCGGCGATTCCGACGGCTCGGTTTCCGAAGGTCTCCTGGAAGCGCTGATCAACGAGGACAACGAATTCCTCAGCTCGGCCGACAACATCGTCTTCTTCAACGATCTCTACGCCAGTCCGCTGTCGCCCTATGGCCCTTTCGGCATCCTCAACCTTTTCGGGGGGTGGAACGCGCACATCACCGGGATCTTCGAGGAGACAGCCGAGACGATCGGGCGGTCGAGCTTCTACGACCTCATCGAACGCGACAGCGCCGTCGTCATCTCCCAGCTCAGCGAAGGGCTGCGGGGCACGGTCTGGGTGGAGGACGCTTTCCGCACGACGTCCAGCCATTTCGGCGACCCGGCCTTCCTTCTCGGCACCGACAGCGGGGATCGTCTGCGCGACGGCGAGGAGGGCAACTATCTCGACGGATTTGCCGGCAACGACAGGTTCGACCTATCCACGGGCAACGACAGCGTCGCCGGCGGCACGGGGACCGACACGGTCCTCCTAGACGGCCGGGCCTCGCAATACGAGGCGATCCGGCTCTCCGACGGGACGGTCTATCTCGACGGCGCGGCCGGCGGATATGGGCTGAAGGAACTGGTCTCGGTCGAGAG
Source organism: Rhizobiaceae bacterium (assembly GCA_014380965.1). Taxonomy (GTDB): domain Bacteria; phylum Pseudomonadota; class Alphaproteobacteria; order Rhizobiales; family Rhizobiaceae; genus Plantimonas. The sequence continues at coordinate 16,375 of JACMIV010000328.1, forward strand.
CGTCGCCTTCGGTCTTGCCTCGTACACGGTCCGCAGCTCGGCTCTCGACAGCACGCTCTTCTTATCGCCCGACATCCGATACGCTTCCCACCGCGAAGGTGGCGAAGGCGGCGACCGGCTGACGGGCGGGTCCGGCGTGGACCGGCTGTTCGGCCGGGACGGGAACGACCAACTCTTCGGAGGATCGGGCAACGACCTCGTGCACGGCGGCGCGGGAGACGACAGGCTGTTCGGGCAGGCGGGGAACGACCGACTCTTCGGCGCGGCGGGCGACGACGTCCTCGTCGACGGGCTCGGCAACGACCGGCTTTCGGGCGGCGCGGGCGACGACCGTTTCGATTTCTCCTCCGGCTTCGGCGGCCGCGACGTCGTCACGGACTTCGACGCGGGCGCCGAGGGCGACGACATGCTGATCCTCGCCGCGCAACTCTTCCGAACCGCCGATGCCGCCCTCGCACGCTTCCAGCAGACGGGCTTCGACGCCCTGTTGTCGTGGAGCGGCGGATCGGTCGTGCTCGAAGACGTGACGATCGCCGATCTCGGCGTCGACGACATCCTCCTCGCCTGAGGCACCTTCGTTGAGACGCCCCGCCCCGGATGGTACGATCGGCAAGATTTCCACAATCCGGGGCGGGACATGCATCTCACCATCCGCAACGACGATGCCCATCGGCTCGCGACCGAGCTGGCGGCGCTGAAGGGCGAGAGCCTCACCCAGGCGGTCACCACTGCGTTGGAGGAGCGGCTGGAGCGGGAGCTGACAAAGCGCGACAGAAGCGGAATCGCGGAACGTGCGATGGAACTCGGTCGCCGTTATTCGGCGCTCCCAGATAGGGATACGCGGACGGCAGACGAGATCCTTGGATATGACGAGAACGGCCTGCCGACGTGATCATGGTCGATACGTCTTCGCCCATGGCCATCTTTCTTCAGGAAACTGATGCGAGCACTCATGCGGAAAGGATCGAGCACGATGATCAGCCCCTTATGTCGGCGGCCTCGGTTTTGGAGGCGTCCATCGTGATCAGGAATGCCAAAACGCTTAGCATCGCTCATGCGGAAGCGTGGCTCGACGAGATGATTCTCGTGTTCGACATTAAAATAGAAGCCGTCACGGTCGAGCAGATGCGGATTGCGCGCATAGCCCACATGACCTTCGGCAAGGGTACTGGGCATCCCGCACAGCTCACCTTCGGAGACTGCTTCGCCCACGCGCTTGCAAAGGCGTCAAGCGCACCGCTCCCGTTCAAGGGCGACGATTTCGGAAGGACTGACATCGAGCGGACGCTCTAGCGAGCCTGCCGTCAGAACGGTCCGCCGACCGCCGAGAGAATGCTTCCCTTTGCGATGTGAATCGCGAGGATCACCCAAAGCAGGAAAACCGCGATAACGCCGCCGAAAAAGACGGGGATTCGCAGGCGCAGGTCGTTAGAGCCGAGGTGGACATAGGCGTGGACGAGGCGCAGCACGACGAAGATCCAGGCGAGCACGACGGCCAACCAGTCCGCGCCGTTGGTGACGTAGAGCGAGAGGCAGACGACGTAGAAGAGGACCGGCAGTTCGTACTGGTTCGAGAGGTTGCGGACCGCCGCGGCGCTCTTGGCGGGCTCGTTCGTCGGAACGCGGAAGGTGCCGAAATTAGCCTCTCCGGCCTTCACGGCAGCCTTGCGCCGGTTGAAGACGAGACCGTAGATACCAAGCGTCAGGAAAGCCTGGACGATCATCGGCCAGAAGATGGCGATGTTGCCGGTCATGTCACTCTCCTAAAAGTCCGGCTCCTCACAACCCGGCGCCAGGGTAGTTTGGGCTCTCGCGTGTAATCGTCACGTCGTGGGCGTGGCTCTCGCGCAGGCCCGCATTCGAGATCCGCACGAAGGTCGCCTTCTGCCGGAAATCCTCCAGATCGGCGGCGCCGACATAGCCCATGGCGGCTCTGAGACCGCCAGCGAGCTGGTGGAGAACGGCCGAGACCTGACCCTTATAGGGCACCTGTCCCTCGATCCCTTCCGGGACGAGCTTCAGCGTGTCGCGAACCTCGGCCTGGAAGTAGCGGTCCGCCGAGCCGCGCGCCATCGCGCCGACCGAGCCCATGCCGCGATAGGATTTGAACGAGCGGCCCTGGTGGAGATAGACCTCGCCGGGGCTCTCGTCGGTGCCGGCGAGCAGCGAGCCGATCATCGCCGCGCTGGCGCCGGCAGCGAGAGCCTTGGCAAGGTCCCCGGAATACTTGATGCCACCGTCGGCGATGACCGGAATACCGTGCTTGTCAGCCTCCTCGCAGGCGCCCATGATCGCGGAGAGCTGCGGCACGCCGACCCCCGCGACGATGCGCGTCGTGCAGATCGAGCCCGGCCCGATGCCGACCTTGATGCCGTCGGCGCCCGCATCGATCAGCGCGCGTGCGGCGTCGGCGGTGGCGACGTTGCCGGCGATGACCTGGACGCGGTTGGAGAGCTTCTTCACCCGGCGCACCGCCTCGAGCACCCGCTCGGAGTGACCGTGGGCGGTGTCGATGACGACGAGGTCGACATCGGCGTCGATCAGCCGTTCGCTGCGAGCGAAGCCGTCGTCGCCGACACTCGAGGCCGCGGCGACCCGCAGCCGGCCCTGCTCGTCCTTGGTCGCGCTCGGATTGAGCCGCCTCTTCTCGATGTCTTTGACAGTGATC
>JACMIV010000329.1 GCA_014380965.1 Rhizobiaceae bacterium
AGCGGCTTCTCTTCCGCCTCTTCCACGAGCGTGGCGTCCGCGTCTTCGCGCCGACGAAGGTCCTCGACGACTGCACTTGCTCGCGCGAGCGGATCAAGGAGGTCCTGTCGAACTTCTCGGCGACCGAGATCGAGGAATCGATCGAGGACGGCAGGATCGAAGTCACCTGCGAGTTCTGCAGCGAACACTACGCGTTCGCCCCGGAGGAGTTCGAGAAGGGCTGACCTCGCGCCCCGCGCGAGGCGCTGTGGGTGAGGACCGTCGCCGCTGCTGGCGATCGGAACGGGCGCCGCCTTGCATGGCGTGGCACCGAGGAGCATCTTCTGGTTCACCACGAAGGAGGCCGTCCGCAGGTCTTGGGTCCTCGATCGTGACGCTGGAGATGTCATGAGCGCCAAAGCCGGATTCCACGAACTGGAATACGACACGGATTTCTTCGAATGGTCGCAAGGCCAGGCGCGGCTGATCCGGTCCTTGCGTCTCGTCCCCTCTGACCTACCCCCGGGTCTCGACATCGATCACATTGCCGAGGAGATCGAAGACTTGGGGAAGGCGGAGCTTCACGCGGTCGAAAGTCAGATCCGCAATATTTTCGTGCATCTTCTCAAGACGGTGTCGAATCCTGATGCGCCCGCCGTGCTCCACTGGCGAACCGAGACGACGACTTTTTTTGTCGATCTGACGTCACGATACTCGCGTTCGATGCGCCAGCTCATCGATATGGACAAGACTTGGCGGCTCGCCGTCCGGCTCTCGCGCGATGCTCTGCACGAGTACGGCGACGAGCTTGCCGCTGGTGTGCCGAAGACGTGTCCGTTCGCAATCGAGGATTTAGTTTTCGAAGATTTCGACTTCGACCGCCTGCGCGATACACTGTCGGCTGCGTTGAACGACTCCCCATCTGCCTGAGGCAAGAGCGGGTCTTGCGGGGCATGACGCTGCGTTCATCGGGTCGCGTCGTTCACGCCCGCCCCGATTTCCGGGCCGCGAGTAGAATATTCGTCTCCGTCGTCGAGATGCCGTCGATCTGACGCACCGTCCGCAGCAGTGTGTCGAAGGCCGACAAGGTCGCCGCCTCGATCTCGGCCACGATGTCCCAGCGCCCGTTGGTCGTGTGGAGCGAGACGATCTCGGGAAGGCCCGACAGCCGGCGGATGACGAGTTCGGCATGTTTCCCGTCGACCTCGACCAGCATCATCGCCCGGACGCCCGCACCTTCCTCCTGTCGACGGAGCACGGCCGTGTAGCCGAGGATGATTCCCGAAGCTTCCAGCCGGGCCATGCGTGCCGTGACGGTCGCGCGCGAGACGGCGAGCGCTGCAGCGAGCTTGGCGACGGGAAGCCGGGCGTCGTTGCGCAGGAGTGCGATGAGGCGGGTGTCGAGGTCGTCCATTGCAGCTTCGACTTCTGTAAATTGGAGCATAGCAAAATGCGTTATCCATCGCGCATTTATGGCACTAATCCGGCTTCTGGCCATCATTATTTTGGGTGATCTTGAAGTCATCGGATGACGAGCCGAACGGCCTGCCCTTCGAAAGCGCACCCCTCCGGAACCGAGACCGTCGCCATGATCTCTGCCAGCCGCCGCCCGCTCGCCGAAAGCCGCCGCATCGCCCTCCACGGCGTTCCGACCGACACGGGCGCGGGC
>JACMIV010000330.1 GCA_014380965.1 Rhizobiaceae bacterium
CCATCGCCGTCGCCAGACGGTCGCGGAAGATGCGGGAGCGCAGGCGCTTGTCCATCATGACGTGATAAATATCACAGTCCGGTGACTTTTCCAGCAAACGTGATTCAAAACATGAGAATTCACCAGATTCCTGAAAGGGCCGTTCTCACGTATACGTGAAGAGCAAGCCGAGCCTCGACGGAGGCGGCTCCAAACGGGCTCCCAACGTGTTCGCCGCCTTCGTCGGACTTCAACAAAATCAGACAGGCCAGACCGCGGGTTTCCTCCCGGAGGAGAGCGCGAACACGGCCGTCATCCGGAGTGACACTCTCATGGAATCGCGGACCCGTAGCCTCGTCAAAGCCCTTTCCTGGCAGTTTCTCGGCCTCTTCACGATGTCCGCCATCGGCTACGCCTTCACCGGCTCGCTCTCGAGCGGCGGCGCGCTGGCGCTGGCCTCGGCGGGTGTGAGCTTCTTCACCTACCTCATGCACGAGCGCGCATGGGCGGCGGTCACCTGGGGCAAGCTGACCGGACGCGATCCCGTCGATCCGCGCGCAAGCCGCAGCGAGGGCGACGCGGCCGCGGCCTGATCCGGATCGGCCCAAGCCCGCCGCTCGATACGTCATCACCGCTGATCGTCATGCTCGGGCTCCGTCCCGAGCATGACGATCAGCGACAGGCGCAAGCCCGAGGCGAACGTCCGCGCACGAACGAAAAAAGCGGCCCGAAGACCGCTTTCCGTATCTGGGCCCGAAGACCGTCCGGTCGCCTTATTCGGCGGCGGTGTCCTTCGTTGCTGCAGCTTCTGCAGCAGCCTGCTTTGCGGCGACCTTCTCGGCCTCGGCGCGGTTCTTCTCGCCGACGACGATCTGGCGGGCATCGTCGTTCAGCTTGCGGGCCCGAACGTTCGTGGCCTCGACGATACGAGCCGATTTGCCGCGACGATCGCGGAGGTAATAGAGCTTGGCGCGCCGGACGCGGCCGCGGCGCACGACCTCGACGCCTTCGAGCATCGGCGAGTACATCGGGAAGACGCGCTCGACGCCCTCGCCGTAGGATATCTTGCGGACCGTGAAGTTCTCCTGCAGGCCGGAGCCCGAGCGCGCGATGCAGACGCCCTCGTAGGCCTGGACGCGGGTGCGCGTGCCTTCGGTGACGCGCACGTTCACGCGCAGCGTATCGCCGGGCGAGAAGGTCGGGAGGGTACGGACGGCGGAAATGCGGGCGGCTTCTGCCGCGTCCAGCTCGGCGATGATGTTCATGGGACATGCCTCTCTTTGTTTCATGCCGGCTCTGCCGGTCATGGCCGTGTCTGACGGTCAAGTTATTCTGAGGAACGCGGCTCCTTACAGGGAGGGCCCGGTTTTGTCGAGATGACACGATGATGAAAATCACGGGGCTGCAAGCCCCGGACGTTCCGGCCCATCCGCTCGGGCTGACCCGGGCGTGTGGGAACATCGAGGCCGCCGCATCGCTTGTGATTTCCATCGGCCTTGCTCTATGCGTCCGGTGCGGCTGCGCGGCGCAGCGCAGCCGAATCTCGCCGAGTGTGACGCATGACCCTTCTCACAGCAGCGCTTCTGTTTTTCGCGGGATTCGCCTCCGGCGCGATCAACGCGGTCGCGGGCGGGGGTACGTTCATCTCGTTTGGCGCACTGACGCTGATCGGCGTCCCGCCGATCATGGCCAATGCCACCTCCTCGATCGCCCAGTTCCCCGGCTACGTCACCTCGACGCTCGCCTACTCGTCCGACATCAAGCGGATGTGGCGCGGCGCGTTGATGTTGGCGCTCGTGTCGCTGATCGGCTCTGGCCTTGGCGCCGTGATCCTGCTCTCGCTCGACAATCCGCAGTTCCGCGCGATGGTGCCCTGGCTGCTGTTGGGCGCGACGGCGCTCTTTGCCGCCGGGCCTTGGCTGAAGCCGAAGGAGCGCCACGCCGAGGAGGCGACGGCCGGCAAGGGCATCGCCGGTCCCCTCGCCCAGTTCGTCACCGCCATCTACGGCGGCTTCTTCGGCGCCGGCATGGGCATCATGATGCTCGCGACGCTCGGCCTGACGCAGGGCGGCGACTATCACCGTCTCAATGCGCTGAAGAACCTTCTCGCCGTCGTCATCGCGGCGATCGCCATCGTCGTCTTCGTCGCCGGCGATGCGGTGAACTGGCCGGGCGCGCTGGTCATGATCCCGGGCGTCGCCCTCGGCGGCTATGCCGGCGTCTGGATCGCAAGACGCGTGAAACAGGTCTACGTCCGCACCTTCGTGATCGCCGTCGGCCTGCTCCTGGCAGGCTACTATTTCGTTACGGCTTGAGCGCAAGCCCCAGCAAATCCGGCCTGCGCTCGCGCGTGATCCGTTCGGCCTCCGCCTTGCGCCAGCGCGCGACGGCCCCGTGGTCGCCGGAGGTCAAGACGGGCGGGATCGTCCGGCCCTCCCATTCCGCCGGCCGCGTATAATGAGGGTGTTCGAGGAGGCCGGTCTCGAAGCTCTCCGTCTCGCCGGACTGCGCATTGCCCATGACGCCGGGAAGCAGCCGGATGACGGCGTCGAGGAGAACGAGCGCGGCCATCTCGCCGCCCGACAGGATGTAGTCGCCGATCGAGACTTCGATCAGCCCGCGCCCTCCGATCACACGCTCGTCGACCCCCTCGAATCGCCCGCAGACGATCGTCGCGCCCGGCCCATCGGCAAGTTGGCGCACGAAGGCCTGGGTGAGCGGCCGCCCCCGCGGGCTCATGAGAAGCCGCGGCCGCGCGTCGTCATCGGGCGAAGCGTGGTCGACGGCGCGCGCTAGAACGTCGGCACGCAGCACCATGCCTGCTCCGCCGCCGGATGGCGTATCGTCCACCATCCGGTTTCGCCCGACGGAGAAGTCGCGGATCTGGAGGGTCTCGACCAAGGCATCGCCGCGTTCCAGCGCGCGGCCGGCAAGTGAGACGCCGAGCGGGCCTGGAAACATCTCGGGATAGAGTGTCAGGACGGTGGCGCGGAACGTCATTTCACGTCTTCGTCGCCGGCGCCGGCATGTTGAGACGCCGGCTTACCATCCGGCTCTTCGCCGATCTCGTCGATGTCCTCGGGTGCGTCCAGCAGTCCAGCCGCCAGCGGCTCGACCACCATGACGCGGCGCTCCATGTCGATGTCGGGGATTGCGGCCTCCGAGAACGGGATCATCACGGTCGGGCCCCGCGCCGGCTTGATCTCGACGACCTCACCCGCCCCGAAATCGTGGAAGGCAAACACCGTCCCGACAGGCTCTCCCGCAGCGGTCTCGACCGCCATGCCGACCATGTCGGCCTGATAGAATTCGTCTTCGTCGTCCTGAGGGAGCATCGATCGGTCGACGAACAGTTCTGTCCCGTTCAGCCGCTCGGCGTGATTGCGGTCCGTCACCTCGGCGATGGTGACGACGACCACCGTCTTCTGCACCCGTGCCGATTTGATCGTATAGCGGTTGCCTTTGGCGTCGAAAAGCGGACCGTAAGCCTTGATGTCGGTCGGCTCCTCCGTGAACGAGCGGATCCGCACCTCGCCCCTGATGCCGTGCGCACCGCCGACGACGCCGAGGAGGATGGGGTTTGCAAGCGTCATGGTCTCGTCATCGTCCGGCTGGCTTCGACATGCGAACGGGCGACAGAATGCCTGCCGCCCGTCCGAAACGATAGAAGAAGATGCAAGAGGCCGGGCTTATTCGGCCTTCGGCTCTTCCTCTGCGGCAGCGGCCTCCTCTTCTGCCGGCGCATTCTTGGCGGCCTCCGCTGCAGCCGCGGCTTCAGCCGCAGCTTCGGCGGCCGCGGCGGCTTCCGCCTCGGCCTTCTCGCGGGCGTCCACTTCCTTCTGCTCGCGCTCGGCGACGCGCTCCTGGGCCTTCTTGCCGGGGAGGCCCTTCTTCTCGTTCTTGCGCTCCGGACGGTTGGCGATGCCTGCCTGGTCGAGGAAGCGCAGGACGCGGTCGGTCGGCTGGGCGCCCTCGCCGAGCCAGTACTTGATACGGTCGTCCTTCAGCGTGACGCGCGCCGCGTCCTTCGGGAGCATCGGATTCCACGAGCCGAGGGTCTCGACGAAGCGGCCGTCGCGCGGCGAGCGGGCGTCGGCGACCACGATGTGGTAATAGGGGCGCTTCTTGGAGCCCGCACGGGCAAGGCGCATCTTCAGGGGCATTATCTTTTCCTTAAGGTTGAAGTCTCGTCGTTCTTGTTCCGAGGCGCCGCAAGGCAGCCGCCTATTTCTTCTTGCCGGGGAAACCGGGAAGTCCGGGGAAGCCGCCGCCGGGAAGACCCGGAAGCCCGCCGCCCATGCCGGGCGGCAAGCCCTTGGGCAGGCCGGGCATCTGCCCGCCCAGCCCACCGGACTGCGCCATCTTGGCCATGGCCTCCAGCTGTTTGGGGTCCATCTTGGAAAGGTCCGGCATCCCGGCCATCCCCCCCATGCCGCCACCGCCGCCGAGCCCGAGCTTGGCGCCGAGGCCGCCCATGAGCTGGCCCATCATGCCGCCCTTGCCCTTGGACATGGACTTCATGACGTCGGCCATCTGGCGGTGCATCTTCAGAAGCTTGTTGATGTCGGCGGAGGTCGTGCCCGAGCCCGAAGCGATGCGCTTCTTGCGCGAATGCTTCAGCATGTCGGGATTGCCGCGCTCGGAGGCGGTCATCGAGCCGATGATGGCGAGCTGGCGCTTCAGGAGCTTGTCGTCGAGGCCGGCAGCGGCGACCTGATCCTTGATCTTCCCCATGCCGGGCATGAGGCCCATCATCCCGCCCATGCCGCCCATGTTCTGCATCTGGCGAATCTGGTCGGCGAGATCGTTGAGGTCGAACTTGCCCGACTGCATCTTCCTGGCCATCGCCGCGGCCTTTTCCGCGTCGATGTTCTCCGCCGCCCGTTCGACGAGGGAGACGATGTCGCCCATGCCCAGGATGCGGTCCGCGATGCGCGAGGGATGAAAATCCTCCAGCGCGTCCATGTTCTCGCCGTGACGGGCAAGCCGATCAAGCTGATCGGCACGGGCGAGAAAATGGACGCGCGGGAGGATTTTCATACCTCGCGCATCGCTGACCGCATCCTGGGCATGGGCGAC
>JACMIV010000331.1 GCA_014380965.1 Rhizobiaceae bacterium
CCCATGTACTGGTTGTTGAGAATGAAGATCTTGATCGGCGCGCCGAACTGGATCGCCGTCGACATCTCCTGCAGCATCATCTGGATCGAGGCGTCGCCCGCGATGTCGATGACGAGCGCATCCGGATGCGCGATCTGGACGCCGAGCGCGGCAGGTAGGCCATAGCCCATCGTCCCGAGTCCACCGGAGGTCATCCAGCGGTTCGGCTCCTCGAACCTGTAGAACTGCGCCGCCCACATCTGGTGCTGGCCGACCTCGGTCGTGATGTAGGTGTCGCGGTCCTTGGTCAGCTCGTAGAGCCGCTCGACCGCATATTGCGGCATGATGACCTTGTCGTCCGCGCGGTAGGCGAGGCAGTTGCGCCCGCGCCAGCCGTCGATGCGCTTCCACCATTCGGCCAGCGCCTCGCGGTCGGTCGCCGGCGTCTCGGCCTTCCAGAGCTTGACCATGTCGGCCAGCACATGGGCGACGTCGCCGATGATCGGCAGCTCGACATGGACGATCTTGTTGATCGAGGACGGGTCGATATCGATGTGGATCTTCTTCGACTTCGGCGAGAACCCATCGAGACGGCCGGTGATGCGGTCGTCGAAGCGCGCGCCGATGCAGAGCATGACGTCGCAATCGTGCATCGCGAGGTTGGCCTCGTAGGTCCCGTGCATGCCGAGCATGCCGAGCCAGTTCGCTCCAGACGCCGGATAGGCGCCGAGGCCCATCAGCGTCGAGGTGATCGGGATGCCGGTCAGCTCGACGAGCTCGCGCAGCAGCCGCGAGGCTTCGGGCCCGGAGTTGATGACGCCGCCCCCGGAATAGATGACCGGGCGCTTGGCATTCGCCAGCATCTCGACGGCTGCACGAATGCGTCCCGCCTCCGCGTCGAGCTGCGGGCGGTAGCTCTCGTGGGCGAGGATCGTCTCCGGCGGCGTATAGGTGCCGGTCGCGAACTGGACGTCCTTCGGGATGTCGACGACGACCGGGCCCGGGCGGCCCGTTGTCGCGACATGGAAAGCTTCATGCAGGATGCGGGAGAGATCCTCGACGTTCTTCACCAGCCAATTGTGCTTGGTGCAGGGCCGCGTGATGCCGACCGTGTCGCATTCCTGGAAGGCGTCCGAGCCGATCAGCGTCGTCGGCACCTGCCCGGTGATACAGACGAGCGGAATGGAATCCATGAGCGCGTCCTGGAGCGCGGTGACCATGTTGGTCGCGCCCGGCCCGGAGGTGACGAGGACGACGCCCGGTCTTCCGGTGGAGCGGGCATAGCCCTCGGCCGCGTGCCCGGCGCCCTGCTCGTGGCGAACGAGGATATGCTTGACGTCGCTCTGCTGGAACAGGGCGTCGTAGATCGGCAGCACGGCACCGCCCGGATAGCCGAAAAGGTGCTCGACACCGTGATCCTTCATCGCCTGGATCACCATCTGCCCCCCCGTCATCTTCCGGGCGCCCGGATGGATCGGGCTCTTGGTCTTCTCGTATGTCTTCGAAACTGTCTGGGCGGCGGTCATCGTCTTCGTCCGTTTCCTGGGATCGCCCGATCCGCGGCCCTCGTCTCGTCGGAGGGCGTCGCTGCCGGAGGGGCTGCAAATCGAATGGGCGGGGTTGAACTCGAGGATCTGTCGAAATCGCAGGCAATAAAAAAGGCCCCTGAAGGGCCTTGGGCAGCGCACACGTGGCTTTCGCCGGCCGGTCCTCAGACCGTCTCGCGTGTGCGCTCTCGTACTACAATAAGGTTCTTTGTCATAATGGAGTTTGTAAACCTCCTGACGGATTGCGTCAATGCCGCAATCCGTGCTTTCGCAGGACCCGTGGAGGTGGAGTCCAGCGCCCGCGTTTTTACGTGGCGGGCCGAAGGTGAATACGCCGATAGCGAGCCTGCGCGAGGGCGTAGACGCCAAAGGACACGAGGCCGAGCCCGGTCACGGCGAGATAGACCCAGCCGAAGGTCCAGCCAGCCATCGCCCGCAGCGCCGTCTCGAGCCCCGGAGTCTCCCCACCGTCATAGGATGCGGCACCCGTGAACACGAGGAAGCCGAGGAGGATGAAGGTAAAGCCCCGCGCGATGAGGCCGAAACGGCAGACGGGTCGCAGCCACGAGGCCTCGGGCGGCAACGTCATGTATTTCTCGAACCCCGCCTGGACTCCCTTCACCACGTGAGCTGCGCCGACGCCAACGAGAAGCGCAGCGATGATATACGTCGCCGCGACACCATAACCTGCGTCATACGCGGCCGAGATGGCGTCGCTGACCACTCCGCCGCCGCCCGATCGCGCTCCGGCGGCGAGCAGGCCGGCAAAGACCGCGAGCGCACCGTAGGAAAGACCGCTCGCGAAGAGCCCGATGCGGACCACGATCCCCTTGGCTCCCGTGCCGTGCCGGTCGAAGTCGAATGTCGCCTGCATCAGCCGCCAGATCGCGAAGGCGCCGAGCGCTGCGACGAGCACGACCAGAAGAGCGATTCCGCCGACGGAGCCGAAGACCTGCTCCACCGCGTCCTTCGAACCCATCGGCTGCGCCGTCGAGTAGGCGGCCTTGGCGGCGAAATAGCCGATGATGAGGTAGACTGCCCCGCGCGCGACGTATCCCGCACGCGCCGCCTTCTCGATGGGCGTGCGATGCTGGTGAAGAACGTCGGTGGCGGACATGCGTAAGCTCCCTGGTGCCCGCGTCGGGCGCGATCCTCTGAACCTCCCGCGCCCGTCGAGGTTCCGCGTCACGTCAGGCGCAGATGCGGTTTCGTCCGGCTTCCTTCGCTAGATAAAGGGCGACGTCGGCGCGCTTGTAGAGCGATGCGGTGGCCTCTCCGGGCTCCGCTAATGCAAGGCCTATCGACACGGTGATCCGAACGCGCACGTTCCCGACGTCGATCGCAAGCCGCTCGACGGCCAACCGCAGGCGGTCGGCGAAGGCGGTGAGATCGTCTGCGGCCATATCGGGCACGACCACGGCGAACTCCTCGCCGCCGAGCCGGGAGACGACATCGTGAAGCCGGGTGAACGCGGTCAGGCATCCCGCCACGGCCTTCAGAACGTCGTCGCCGACATCGTGGCCGTAGGTGTCGTTGATCCGCTTGAAATGGTCTAGATCGAGGATGAGGAGCCCCACGGGCCGGCCGCGCCGGCCGAACTCCGTCAGGAACTGCCCCAGCGCCTCGTCGAAATAGCGCCGGTTGAAGAGCCCCGTCATCGGATCGGTGAGCGCGGCACGCTCCATTTCCTTCGACCGGCGCCGCAGAACGTCGGCGAGAATGTGCAGCTTGCCCTGCTCCCGCTGCTGTTCACGCACGATCGGAAGCAGCAGACACGCCGCTACGAAGGCCGCAAGGCCAAGACACCACATGGCCCCCCGATAGAGCCAGAGGACGTAGGCGTCGGGCACAACCGGAACCGCTGCGACCGTCGTCGGATCGGACGCGAGGTGCCGGTGCCATTCGAACACGAACCCCGCCGCGCAAAGGAGCGCGACGAGCAGCACCAGGACGATGAGTTCCGCTTTGTTCAACCGCATGTTGCCATGACCATCCCTCGATTTCCGCGCCGAGGGATAGAGGATTCAGCCTTCGCGCTCCTTAATGCGATCGATCAAATGCGCGACATCCACCTCGCACGGCGCGCTGAGACGCGTCCAGTCGGCGTCGAACTGATGACGGAAGAACGTGTCCTGGCGCTTGGCATATTGCCGGGTCCGGGCGACCGCACGCTGCGTCGCAGTCTCCAAAGTCATGTGGCCCGCGAGAGCTGCGGCAAGTTCCGAAAGGCCGATCGCCTTGCCGGCCGTCGCCTCGAAAACGCCTGGAATCTCGCTCATCCGGCGCACTTCGTCGATGGCTCCGCCAGTCAGCATCGCGGAGAACCGCCTCGCGATACGCTCCCGCAGGGCCTCGCGGGACGGCGTCAGCACGACCTTCATCGCACGGGTCGGATCGAGCAGCGGTGCGTTTCCGCCGCCCCGGAAAGTGCCGATCGGGCGACCGGTCGCGGCTATGATTTCAAGCGCCCGCGTAATGCGCTGCGGGTCCTGCGGCCGGATGCGCGCGGCGGACTCCGAATCTGATTTCTGCAACTCCTCGTAGAGTTTCTCCGGACCCTCGGCGACCATCCGAGCTCGCAGGCCATCGCGAATGTCAGGCGGAATCTCGGGCATGGCGTCGAGATTGCCGAGGAGAGCCTTGAAATAGAGCCCCGTGCCGCCGCAGACGATCGCGAGCTTCCCGGCGGCACGAAGCTCGGCAAGGACCGGCGCCACCTCCCGGGACCACAGGCCGACCGAGTAGGGCGCGGTCGGAGGAACGTGGCCGTAGAGGCGATGCGGCGCGGCTGCGAGATCGGCGTCGGACGGCCGGGCGGTCAACAGGCGCAGGCCGTCGTAGACCTGCATCGAGTCGGCATTGACGATCGTTCCGCCGGTCTCGCGCGCCAGCGCCAGCGCCAGCCGCGACTTGCCGCTCGCGGTAGGCCCCGCTATCAGGACCGCCTGAACCTTCACCTCGTTTCGAGACATTTCATCCCATGTTCGTCGCCACATTCATCTCCGGCCGCGCGGCGCCGGGACTGCCCGAAGCACTCGTGCGCGATCTCGCGGCGCAGCTTGGCGGCACGCCGGTTTGGCTGGAGCCGGGCATCGCCTGCGATATCCGGCTGGACGCCAAACCTTTCGCCGAGACATTGCGGGCCGTCGAGGCGACGGCACGGGAGGCGAAGCTCGACTGCGTGGTGCAGGAGGCGGCCGGACGGCGCAAGGGAATTTTGATCGCGGACATGGATTCCACCATGATCGGCGAGGAATGCATCGACGAGCTTGCCGCCTTTGTCGGGCTCAAGGACGAGGTCGCTGCGATCACCACGCGGGCGATGAACGGCGAAATCGCCTTCGAACCCGCCTTGATCGAGCGCGTGGCGTTGCTGAAGGGCCTGCCGGAGACGGTGATCGCGGACGTTCTCGCCCACCGCATCAGCTATGCGCCCGGCGGCGCCGAACTGGTCGCGACGATGCGCGCGAACGGCGCCTACGCCGCCCTCGTCTCGGGCGGCTTCACCGCCTTCACCTCCGTCGTCGCCGCGCATCTCGGCTTCGACGAGAACCGCGCCAACCGGCTCGACATCGAGGCAGGGTGCTTGGCCGGCACCGTTACGCCGCCGATCCTAGGTCGCGAGGCGAAGGTCGAGGCGCTGCTTCAGATCGCGGCGTCGCGAGGCCTGACGCCGAGCGACGCGATCGCCGTCGGCGACGGCGCGAACGATCTCGGCATGATCGGCGTCGCAGGAACGGGGGTCGCGATCCACGCCAAGCCGACTGTCGCCGCCGCCGCACCGTTCCACATCGATCACGGGGACCTGACGGCTCTCCTCTTCCTGCAGGGATACGCCGTTTCCGATTTCGTTACCTGAGAGAACCGGCATCGCTCGATCGAAAATTCGGAGGCGAGACCACTCAAGGCCGTCGAATGTCGGAAAAGCCACGCGCGTCAGTCGAGCGGCACCACCACGAAGCGCAGATCTCCCGTCGCGGAGGCGAGCAGCAGCAACGCGTTCTTGCGGCCCGCGGTTCTCAGCTCGGTGATCTTCTTGCCGACATCGGTCGCTTTCGCCATCGTCTCCTGCGCCACTTCCTTGATCACCGTTCCCGCCTCGATCCCTTTTTCGGCTGCGCTGGACGAGGGGTTGACCGCGGTGATGACGACGCCCGAGAGCTCCGCGGCGAAGGAATACTTCGTGCGCGCCTCATCGTCGATGTCGGAGAGTTTGAGGCCGAGGGTCTCGACATCGGCCTCATCGGCTTCTTCGGCCGGCGTTGCGGGATCGGTCTCGGTCATCAGCTTCTCGCCATCCTCGAGGCGGCCGAGGGTGACCGTGACCTTCACCTCGGCAGTTGGGTCAGAGGTCGTCGCCTCCTTGCGCAGAAGATCGACCTCGACCTCCTTGCCGACGGGGGTTTCGGCTACGATGCGCGGGAGATCGCGGGACGTCGCGATCTCCCGCCCGTCGAATGAGGTGATGACGTCGCCAACCTTCAGGCGGCCGTTGTCGGATGGGCCGCCCGGCACGATCCCCATAACCAAGGCACCCTTGGCGGCGGGAAGGCCGAGGCCATCGGCGATCTCGTCGGTCACCTCCTGAAGGCGGATGCCGAGCCAGCCGCGCCGCGTCTCGCCGAACTCGCGGAGCTGCGCGACGACATTGGCGGCCAAGACCGACGGGATCGAGAATCCGATGCCGATCGAGCCGCCGGTCGGCGAGATGATCGCGGTGTTGATGCCGACGACGTCGCCGTTCATGTCGAAGAGCGGGCCGCCGGAATTGCCTCGGTTGATCGCCGCGTCCGTCTGGATGAAGCTGTCGTAGGGGCCGGCATTGATGTTCCGGCCGCGCGCCGAGACGATGCCGACCGTTACGGTTCCGCCGAGCCCGAACGGGTTGCCGATTGCCATGACCCAGTCGCCGATCCGCAGCTTCTCCGAATCGCCGAGCCGGACCGCTTTAAGCGGCGCCGCGGGTTGGACCTTGAGGACCGCGATGTCGGTCTTGGCGTCGATCCCGACGATTTCGGCGTCGAGCTTCGATCCATCGGCGAAGTTGACGGTGATCTCGTCGGCGTCGGCGATCACGTGATTGTTGGTGATGACGATGCCGGACGGATCGATCACAAAGCCGGATCCGAGCGATTCGACCTTGCGGGCGGAGTTGTCGCCGTCCTTCAAAAGATCGTCGAAGAAGTCCTGAAGCGGCGAGCCTTCCGGTGCCTCGAGCCGCGGGATCCCTCGGCCCGCACCCTCGACCGTCTGCGACGTGGATATGTTCACGACCGCATCGAGCAGACCTTCGGCGAGATCGGCGACCGACGCCGGTCCCTGCGCCATCGGCTGTGCAGCGCTTGGAACGCCCACTGCCGCGGGATCGTCGGTGGTCGCGGCCGGTGGCTGCGGCGCGAGGATTTCCCCCTCTGCCGGCGGCGCGATCACCCCCTCAGCGCCTGCGGATCCCGCGAGCCCAAGTACGACGAGGCCTGCTATCCCCGTCCGGAAGACGGTCTGGAGCGGTCGGCAGTAGGGTCCGGTCATGGCGTTTCCCGTGCTTCATCGCGCTCTGCGGCCAGCCGGGAGGAGAGCCCCACGGTTCCCCCTGCGCTGATGGTTTAGGCAAACCGAAAAAAGCGCCGGAAGCAAGAAGATTGAGCGTGAGCGCCGGGTGATGGCGGGCGGTGCGTGCCCCGGTGTTCGGCGCAGTCCGTCCCCTAGAAACAAAAACCACCGGCCGCGAGGTGGATGCCCCGGCCGATGGCTTTCGTCGTCGCTATTCGCAAGGCGCTTACTGGATTTGAACCGCCGGCGCGTTGGCTGCGCCATCCGCAGGACTCAGCGCCTCGGCAGCCGTGGAGCTCTCGGCGGGTACGGGCGCCTGTGACGATCCCCCCGAGGGGGCGGGAGACGGAGTGGGCTCCGCCGGCGGCTCGGCGGGTTCCGCCGGCACTGCAGGCGTCGCTCCCGCAGGCGTCGGCGGATTGACCGGCGTCACGGCCGAAGTCTCCGGCAACTCGACCGAGGGCATCGCCCCATCTTGACCGTCAGCCTTGAAATAACGAAAGAACTCGGAGTTGGGAGACAGCACCATCTGCGGGCCGCCGCTTTGCAGCGACGTCCGATAGGCCTGCATCGAACGGTAGAACTCGAAGAATTCAGTGTTCCGACCAAACACGTTGGCATAGGTCGCGTTCCGCTCGGCCTCACCCTCGCCCTGTAGGATCACCGCGTCCCGGCGGGCCGTCGCAAGGGTCTCGGACGATTCGCGGTCGGCGGCCGCACGGATCTCGCGAGCGCTCACCTGACCCTCGGCTCGCAGCCGCTCTGCCTCGGTCAGGCGTTCCGATTCCATCCGCCGATAGGTCGTTTCGGAGACCTCTGCCGTCAGATCGGTCCGGCTGATGCGCACATCCTCGAGCGTGATGCCGAGAGCGGACGCTTCCGGCCGGACCTGGTCCCGGATCTCGACCATCATTTCGGCACGCGATGCCGAGAGTGCCGAATCGAATGACCGACGACCATACGTGTCACGGATCGCCGAGTTGAACCGGGTCAGAAGCCGCTGTTCTGCGATCTCGAGCTGCCCGCCCTGGACACCGGCGCGAAAGCGCCGCGCGTCCGAAATGCGGTAGACCATGAAAGCGTCGACGACGTAGCGCGCACCGCCCGAAACCTGAACTTCAAGATCGGCCAGGTCGGAACGGAGCAGACGGTCGGGAAGCATCTGCACCGCATCCGCGCTCGCAAATCCGAACGGCAGCTTGAAGTAGAGACCGGGCTCGGTGATCACGCGCTGGATCTGTCCAAAGCGCAGAACGACCGCCTGTTCGCGTTCGTTGACGACGAAGACCGAGCTCCAAACGACGAGGAACACTGCCGTCAAAAACAGGAGTCCACCATAGAAACGGTTGCTCATCGGTTTGCTCCCTGGCCTATCGTAGTGCCGGATGCGCCCGGTGCGGCCCCGTTCGGCACTGTCGCCGAACCGCCCGTCGCGGCTGCAGGCGCCGCGGCACCGGTCTGGCCAAGCGGCAGATAAGGTACGATCCCGCCGCTCTGCCCGCCGATGCCCTCGTCAACGAGGACCTTGTTGGCGCTGGCGTAGACGCCCTCCATTGTCTCGATGAAGATCCGCTTGCGGGTAATTTCGGGAGCCTTCTCGTATTCGTCGAGGATGGCGCGGAAGCGCTGCGACTCGCCCGCGGCCTCCTGGATCACGCGATTGCGGTATGCCGCCGCGTCCTCGCGGACCTGCACCGCCTCTCCCCGCGCTCGGCCGAGAAGCTGGTTTCGGTAGAGGTTGGCTTCTTCGACGAAGCGCGTCTGGTCCTGACCGGCGCGCTGAACCTCTTCGAAGGCGCTCGCGACCTGCTGCGGCGGCGCCGCATCCTCGATCGGCACGCCACTGATGCGAATGCCAGCACCGTAGCGGTCGAGCGCATCCTGCATGATGGCGCGAACGGCTTCGGCGATGCCTGCACGATTGTCGCGGAACACCTCGTCGACCGGACGACGGCCAACGACCTCGCGCATCGCGCTGTCGGCCACCTGGCGCAGCAATCCCTGCGGATCGTCGACATTGAACAGGTAGTCCTGAGGATTCTCGATGCGGTAAAGCACCGAAAACTGGACGTTGACGATGTTCTGGTCGCCGGACAGCATCAGCCCTGTGCCGCCGCCGGCATTGCCGGCCGCCACTCGGCCGATGGCAAGCTGGTTTTCCACCGCCGGCACCGTCTCGAAAGTCTCGAGCGGCCAGAGGATGAAATTGAGCCCTTCGCTGGCGAGCTCCTCACGCGGCTCCCCGAGAAAGACCTTCACGCCGTACTCGCCGGGCTGCACCATATGAATAGCGTTGAAGGCCCAAAGAACCGCGAGGAGCACTGCGACGAGCCCGCCGAAGGCAAAGCCGTTCGCCGCACCGCCGCCAC
>JACMIV010000332.1 GCA_014380965.1 Rhizobiaceae bacterium
CGGCCTCCCCAACGCCGGCCTCCCCAACGCCGGCCTCCCCGACGCCGGCCTCGCCGGGCTCTTCGAGCAGCGCGGCGCGCGCCGCGTTACCATTCCGATCCTCCAGCCGGCGGACCCCTATCTCGACACGGCCGGCGAGGCGCTGCGCAGGCGAATTTTCCTGACGCGGGGCGAAAACGGCGAAAGCCTCTGCCTCAGGCCCGACTTCACGATCCCCGTCTGCCTCTCGCACATCGCTGCCGAGGGCATTCTGCCTGGGCGCTACTCCTATCTCGGCCTCGTCTTCCGCCAGAACCGGGCGGAGGGCGCGGAATTCCGGCAGGCGGGGATCGAGGATCTCGGCGATGGCGATCGGCCGGCGGCGGACGCACGGGCGTTGGCGGATGCGCTGGCCGGCCTCAAGGTCGCGGGCGTTTTAGGCGATCTCGACATCGTCCTCGGCGATCAGGGACTGTTCGAGGCGTTTCTCGCGGCCCTCGGCCTGCCGGACGGCTGGCAGCGGCGGCTGGTGCGCACGTTCGGCAACGACGCGCTGCTCACGGCTGCGCTCGACGATCTCGCAACGCATGACGGCCACGCGCTGAAGGGGCTGGACCCGGCGCTCCACGCGCTGGCGAAGGCGCGTGACGTGGCGGCGCTCGCGGGGCGGATCGAGACCGTCATGGAGGAGAGCGGCCTCGCCTTCACCGGCGGGCGCACGCCGGCGGAGATCGCTGCTCGGCTCGTCGAGAAGGTCGCGGTGGCGGAAGCCAGCCTCGACGATGCGGCGCTCGATCTTCTCCGCCGGTTCCTCGCCATCGACTGTCGGCTTTCGGAGGCAGGAGACCGGCTCCAGGCGCTGGCGGAGGCGGCGAGGCTCGATCTCGGGGCCGCGCTCGGCTTCTTCGACGCCCGCAACGCGGCGCTCGCCAATGTCGGCGTCGCCCCCTCCACGTTGCGTTATCGCGCCGCCTTCGGCAGGCCGATCGACTACTACACCGGCATGGTCTTCGAGATGCGCGTGCCCGGCGCCAACGAGCCTCTCGCGGGCGGTGGGCGCTACGACAGGTTGCTCACCTTCCTCGGCGCGAAGACGCCGATTCCGGCCGTCGGCTTCTCGCTCTGGCTGGACCGGATCGAGGCGGCAGCCTCCGGGCCCGCCGGAGGCAGGACATGACGCTTACGCTCGCCATCCCCTCAAAGGGTCGCATGAAAGAGGACGTGATCGAGGCGCTCCAGCGCATCGGCATCGCCATCACGCCCTCCCCGGACGCGCGCAGCTATCGCACCGGGGTCTCGGGAATCGAGGGGCTCGAGGTCGTGCTGCTCTCGGCGTCGGAAATCGCGCGCGAGCTTGCCGCCGGCACCATCGACCTCGGCGTCACCGGCGAGGATCTGGTGCGCGAGACGATCCCCGACGCGGATGCTCGGATCGAAATGATCGCCCGGCTCGGCTTCGGGCAGGCGGACGTCGTCGTCGCGGTGCCCGAGGCCTGGATCGACGTCGAGACGATGGAGGACCTCAACGACGTCGCCGCGTCCTTCCGGCAGAAGCATCATCGGCGCATGCGGATCGCGACGAAGTACCAGCGGCTCACGCAGGGCTTCTTCTCGCGCGGCCACGGCATCCAGAGCTACCGGATCGTCGAGAGCCTCGGCGCCACGGAAGGCGCACCTGCCGCCGGCTCCGCCGACATCATCGTCGACATCACCTCGACCGGCTCGACCTTGAAGGCAAACCGGCTGAAGGTCCTGTCGGACGGGCTGATCCTTGCCTCGCAGGCATGCCTCGTTCTTGCAATTCGGCACCGACCCGCGGACGACGATGCGGCGATTGCCACTCTGCGGTCGCGATTTCGATAAAGTCTTCTTCGCTTCGAATGACCACGCTTTTATGTATTGTCATAGTTTTGGAGCCAAAGCGTTTCGGGCATGACTTTATCGCTGCTGCGATCGAACCGAATCTTCAGACCTCTCCGGCACCCTGAAGCTGCAGGTGAGGAAACTGGGAAATGTCGGGGCAGACACGGGATCAAAAAGCGGCGGCCCGCGCTTCGGCAGGCGCGGGGGATGAGCGATCCTTCGACATCGTAGCGGAGACCGAGCGCCTCCTCTCGGGCCGCAAGCGCGATCTCCGGCTGACGGGACAAATGCTGGAACTCTACCGCCTCAACTCTTGGCAGCAGCGTAGCGCCATCGTCCGCGCCTGGATGGTCTGGGTGGCCGGCATCAGCATCATCATGACGGTCATCAACGCCCTCCTCATTCCCCAGGCCCTGTGGCAGGGAGCGATGATCGCAGCACTCGTCGTTCCGGGACTCAACATCGTCGTCCATTGGCTCTGGCGAAAGCCGGGCAGCGGGGCAGTGGAAGGTCTGTCGATCGTCTTCTGGATGTGCGGGCTTCTCGTCGCCTTCGCGAGCATCGGTGTCGTCGCCGGCGAGTACCATGGTGAGCGCTACGCCACCGGGGCGCTGTTCGTCTGCACGATCGGACTTCTCGTCCTCGGCATCGACATGCCCTTCACCAAGGCCGCAGCCGTCCTCGTCACGCTTCTCTACTTCTCCTTTCATCTGCTCAACCCGGTTCTGCCAGTTGCTGCCGGGATCGCGCTCGGCCTCTTCTACGGAGTCGGGATCTTCGCGGTCGTCGTCGCGCGCCGAACCCTTACGATCATCTCGCAGCACTCCTTCCTGATGACGCTTCGGGATGCCAACCGCCGAGAGGAGCTGGCCGAGGCGAACATCAGGCTCGCCGTGCTCGCCACGACCGATTCCCTGACGGGAATCGCCAATCGCCGCTCGGCGGGCAACCAGATCGCGGAGCTTTGGACCGATGAAGCCGCGCGATCGGCGGGTATCGCTTTCGTCATGGCCGATATCGATCACTTCAAGCGATTGAACGATACGCGCGGCCATGCGGCCGGCGATGCCTGCATTCGCGAAGTGGCGCATACCATTGTCGATGTCATCCGGCCCGAGTGCGACTTCGCCTCCCGACACGGCGGAGAGGAGTTCCTCGTCGTCCTGACGAGAGTGAGCGAGGAGGAAGCGCTCGAAATCGCCGAGCGCGTCCGCCAGACGATTGAGCAGCTCGGCATTGCCAATCCACAAGCCGATGGCGGCATCGTCACGCTCAGCATAGGCGTCGCCTTCGCCTACAAGGATGCGGGGCCGGAACTCGTGACCAAATGGGCCGACGACGCGCTCTACGAAGCAAAGCGACTCGGCCGCAACAGGATCTGCGTCTCCGCTCGCGGTGAGCCCGACCGGCGGCGCGCGCCCGAGGTCGCCCGAAGCAGCGCCGAGACGGGCTATCCCGCGCTCCGGCCGGTCGCGCAGGCGTCCTGACCGGCGGAGACTGCCGGGATCACCATCGCGATCAGCCGGGGGAGACCATGGTCGAAGGATCGACGATCCGGTCGTAGTCTTCGGCGCTGACGAGACCCGAGCCGACGGCCTCCTCGCGAAGGGTCGTGCCGTTCTTGTGCGCGGTCTTGGCGATCCTCGCGGCATTGTCGTAGCCGATGGTCGGCGCGAGAGCCGTGACGAGCATCAAAGACTGCTGCATCAGATGACGAATGCGCTCCTCGTTGGCGACGATCCCGTCGACGCAATGCTCTCGGAAGCTATCCATAGCATCGGCGAGGAGGCGGACCGAGGAGAGGACGGCATTGGCGATGACGGGCTTGAAGACGTTGAGCTCGAAATGACCCTGGCTGGCGGCGACCGTCACGGTCGTCTCGTGGCCGAAGACCTCGCAGGCGACCATGGTCAGCGCCTCGGCCTGCGTCGGGTTCACCTTGCCGGGCATGATCGAGGAGCCGGGCTCGTTCTCGGGCAGCGAGAGTTCGCCGAGGCCGGAGCGCGGGCCGGAGCCGAGGAAGCGGATGTCGTTGGCGATCTTGAAGAGATCGGTCGCCAGCGCATTGAGGCTGCCGTGGAAGA
>JACMIV010000333.1 GCA_014380965.1 Rhizobiaceae bacterium
CCATTCCTATATCGTCTACGGCCCGCTCCTGAAGGGCTGCACGGCGATCCTCTTCGAAGGCAAGCCGGTCGGCACGCCCGACGCCGGCACCTTCTGGCGCCTCATCGCCGAACACGGCGTCACGGCGCTCTTCACCGCCCCCACCGCCATCCGCGGCATCCGCAAGGAGGACCCGGACGGGCTTCTGCCCTCGGGCTACGACCTCTCGGCGTTCCGCAGGCTCTTCCTCGCCGGCGAACGGGCCGACACCGAAACCATCCTCTGGGCCGAACGCGCCCTGAAGGTGCCGGTGATCGACCATTGGTGGCAGACCGAGACCGGCTGGCCGATGACCGCCAACCCGGTCGGCCTCGGCCTCCTCGACGTGAGATACGGCAGTCCCGGCGTCGCGATGCCCGGCTACGACATCCAGATCCTCGACGAGGGCGGCAAGCCGCTCCCTCCCGGAGAGATGGGCACGATCGCGGTCAAGCTGCCGCTGCCGCCCGGCGCGCTGCCGACGCTCTGGAACGCCGACGACCGTTTCAGGGCGAACTATCTCGAGACCTTCCCCGGCTACTACTCGACCTCGGACGCCGGGATGATCGACGCGGACGGATACGTCTTCGTCATGGGGCGCACCGACGACGTCATCAACGTCGCCGGCCATCGCCTGTCGACCGGCGAGATGGAGGAAGCGGTCTCGACCCACCCGGCCGTCGCCGAATGCGCCGTCATCGGGATTCGCGACGATCTGAAGGGCGAGCTCCCCTGCGGCTTCGTCGTCCTCAAGAACTCGAACCTCCTGTCCAAGGAGGCGATCGAGGCCGAGCTCGTCCAGCTCGTGCGCGATCGCATCGGCCCCGTCGCCGCTTTCCGCCGCGTGATCGTCGTCGACCGTCTGCCGAAGACGCGTTCGGGCAAGATCCTGCGCGGCACCATGAAGAAGATCGCCGACCGCGACGTGTGGGACATGCCCGCCACGATCGAGGACGCGGGCGCGCTCGACGATATTGAAAGGGCGCTGTCGGCTGGAGGGTGAAAGGCGCTACGTGATCAGACGCTCGAACCCGCGCGTCGTCTCCGGATCGGACCGGAGCGCCTCCTTCGCGACATTGACCTCCAGCGCGGCGGCGGCGGTTTCGCGCAGGCGCGGATCCGACAGATAACCTTTGCGGCCCTCCAGCCACCGCAGCACGTCGGCAAGGTGCCAGACCGAAGGGCTGCCGTCATGCACCGGGACAGGAAAGTCGTCGTGGCCCAGCATCAGCTTGCGGATGCTCTGGCGCGAGACGCCCACGATGTCGGCCACATCCGTCAATCCGACGAAATCGGGCGACGCCTCGATGAGCATGGCTTTCGGAATGGCGCTCCGGACATCCTCCAGCGCGCTCCGGACGGCGTGTCGCGCGGTTTTTGCGTCTCGCGTGAAGTCCAGTGCGATACGGCCAGGGATACCGATGCCGACGAGGGCGTCGGTACATCCAGCTTCGCCGAGACGCTCGACCAGAACGTCCATGGTTCTGTCGTCGTCCGGAAGCCGGTATTTCAGGGTGAAACTGTAGTCCATCGTCCGCTTCACTCCTCGACGTTGGGCAAAGGATCGATCCTTCGTCTGGCGCAATTGTCCACGACCCTCCGAAGCGCTTTCGCATGGCTCGCGGCGTTCTTCGGAGTGCTCCAGATGCTCGTGATGCAGAACTCGCCGCACCGGCATTCGACGTCGTTATAGGGGCAATAGATCCTTCCCCAGGCATGACTGCCTCCGACTTCGACGCGCCATCCCGACGCCTCAGCATGTCTCAAGGCGGCTTCGACGTCTTTTTTCGGATGTGCTCTTCGCGCCATCGACCGTTCGCACTGTGTCGGCTCAAGAAGAGGGTGTCAAGTGACAACCAAGATGCTCATGGTTGTCCTGAACTCAATCGTCCTCGACGAACACCTCCTGCCGCTTGCGGCGCACCTGCGGCAGGACGGCGATGATGACGGCGGCAAGGGCGAGGGCCAAGAGAGCGGCGGAGATCGGGCGCTCGAGGAAGACCGTGTAGTCGCCGCGGTAGCGGATCATCGCGCGGCGGAAATGGTCCTCGAGGAGCGGGCCGAGCACGAAGCCGAGGAGGAGGGGTGCCGGCTCGCAGCCGAGCTTCATGAGGATGTAGCCGACGATGCCGAAGAAGACGATCGCGTAGATGTCGAAGGCGTTCTGGTCGATCGAATAGGAGCCGATGCAGGCGAACGCGATGATGGCGGGAAAGAGCACCTTGTAGGGGATGGTGAGGAGCTTCACCCAGAGCCCGATCAACGGCAGGTTCAGCATGACCAGCATGAGGTTGCCGACCCACATCGAGACGATGATGCCCCAGAACAGCGCCGGCTCGTCGGTGATGACGTTCGGGCCGGGGGTGATGCCTTGCGTGATGAAGGCGCCGATCATCAGCGCCATCACGGGATGGGCGGGGATGCCGAGGGTCAGAAGTGGGATGAAGGACGTCTGGGCCGCAGCGTTGTTGGCCGATTCCGGCCCCGCGACGCCCTCGATCGCTCCTCTCCCGAACTCCTCGGGATGCTTCGACATCCGCTTTTCCATCGAATAGGACGCGAAGGAGGCGAGCACGTGCCCGCCGCCCGGCAGAATGCCGAGGATCGAGCCGAGGCCTGTGCCGCGGATGACGGGCCAAAGGATGCGCTTGAAATCCTCCTTGGTGAGCCAGAGGTTCTTGACCGTCTTCACCATCACGTCGCGTGTCGTCTCGTTCTCGAGATTGCGCAGGATTTCGGCGACGCCGAAGATGCCGATGGCGACGGAGACGAAGCTGATGCCGGAATAGAGCTCGGCGAAGCCGAACGTATAGCGCGGCGTGCCGTCGAACCCGTCCTGCCCGACGGTGCCGAGGAGAATGCCGAGGACGATCATGGCGAGCGCCTTCAGCACCGACCCTTGCGCCAGCGCGATCGAGGCCAGCAGCCCGAGGATGATCAGCGAGAAGTATTCCGGCGCCGAGAAGGACAGGGCGACGGCGGCGAGCGGCGGTGCCGCCAGGAC
>JACMIV010000334.1 GCA_014380965.1 Rhizobiaceae bacterium
AGCTTGGCCGCCTGCGCGGCTCTGCTCGCGATCTCGGTCGGCCCCTGGCCGGCGATGATCGGCAGCGTCGCGACGCCCGTCTGCTCTCCAAGGACGCGAAGCTGCTCCTGCGCGGCGGGACGGCGCGTGTCGAGCGAGGCCATCAGGACGCGCTTGTTCTGCTTCTCCTTCAGTCGCTTGGCGAGCTTGCCGGAGGTCGTCGTCTTGCCCGAACCCTGGAGGCCGACCATCATGATCGTGACGGGTGCCGGCGCGTTGAGATCGATCGGCGCATGGTCCGATCCGAGCGTCGCGATCAGCTCGTCATGGACGATCTTGACGACCATCTGCCCGGGCTTGATCGATTTCACGATCTCGGCGCCCACGGCCTTCGCCTTCACCCGGTCGGTGAAGGAGCGGACGACCTCGAGCGAGACGTCGGCTTCGAGCAGCGCCCGGCGCACCTCTCGAAGGGCGGCCGAGACGTCGTCGGCGGAAAGCGCGCCGCGGCCCGTGAGGCCATTGAGGATCGACCCCAGACGGGTCTGCAACGAGTCGAACATGTCTTCCCTTCCGTCCTTCGCAAAACGCTCGGCCGCCGCCCGGAAGCGGCAAGCCATGTTGCGAAATGTGGTGACGGACCAGCAACCGCAATATTCGCGACAGCCCAAAGCGAAGCGTCATCCGCGGGCGACACTCGCCGGCGGATGGTGACCTCCGTGCGGCTTCACTTAGGAAGGGGCACGGTCGGCGGCTCGCGGACGGACTGTCGCGGATTTCGTGGGTGTAAAACACGGGAGGGGTGCGGAGGTCAAGTTTGCCGGAGACGCCTAGCGATCATGATGACCGATTAGGCACGAAGACCACGTCCGGAAGAGCCGAGAAATGGGAGTCGCACGTGAGGATGTCGGCGCCGTGCTGGACAGCCGTCGCGTAGACAATGGCATCGGCGGTGGCGAGCTTGTGCGCTCTGCAATATTCGGACGCGCGCAAGGCAATGGCAGTGTCGAGCGGGACGACGAGACATTGGTTCGAGAAGAGGATGATTTGATCGGCCATCTGCCGCGACACAGTCCGCATGAGCCATTTGGAAAGCTCCAATTGGACGATGGTCGGAACGAGCCAATCATCCACGCTCGGGAGCAGCGGTCTAACGACATTTCCGGCAGGCTTGCCCGCTAACCATTCAATCCAGGCGGACGTGTCGACGACGCGCATCAATATCGATCGTTTCGATCGCGATAGTTACCGGTATCTGCTCCTTCCGCGATGCCGGTGAGTTCGTCGATGGTCGGGACTGGAACGATGACCACCGACCCGTCTCGCGGAAGGAAGGCGAACTCCTGGCCAACCTTCCATTTCTGAGCGATGCGGATGGCTTCTGGGATAGCGATCTGGAACTCCGGGGACAAGGTCGCGGTGTCGGCCATGGCGATAAGCTTTCAATCGGTCGATGGACCGGCAAAATAGCATCGCGTTCAACGCTTCGAAAGCAGCGGGTATTGCTCTAGCCTGTGCCAATGATCAAGCGCCTCAAACCCTTCGCCAACCCCTACTACACCGGCCCGGTCACCGACCATTTCGACGGCCTTCGCTTCTTCAATCCCGGCGGCGAGATGCCGGCGTCGCTGAGGGCGATCTGGGAGTGGCGGCGCTCGGGCAACCGGCAGGCTTGGCCGGAGGCCTTTCCGAGCCCCCTGCCCCTCGACGTGCCGCCGCCGAGCGTCACGGGCGATGCGGCCCGGATGGTCGCCGTCGGCCATGCGAGCTTCCTCCTCCAGACCGGCGGGCTCAACCTTCTCCTCGACCCCGTCTGGTCGGATCGCTGCGCGCCGCCACTCGGGCCGAGGCGATACAATCCGCCCGGCATCCGCTTCGAGGATCTTCCCGAGATTCACGTCGTCTGCGTCTCGCATTCGCATTACGACCACATGGACCGACCGACGCTGGAGCGCCTTCACGATGTCCACCGCCCCCGCTTCGTCGCGCCGCTCGGCTGCGACGCGCTGATCCGGCGCTGGCGCAGGCGGGCCGACGTCTCGGCGCACGACTGGCACGAGCGCGTGGTCCTCAACGACGCCGTCGCCGTCACGCTGGATCCGACGCATCATTGGTCGGCGCGCGGCGTCTTCGATCGGCGCATGACGCTCTGGGCGTCCTTCGCCTTCGAGACGCCGGCGGGCCTCGTCTACGTCATCGGCGACACCGGCTTCCACGAAGGGATCAACTACCGCGCCGCGCGGGGGACGTTCGGGGCGCCGAAGCTCGCGGTGCTGCCGATGGGCGCGTACGACCCCCGCTCCGTCATGCGCCCGCAGCATCAGGACCCGGACGAGGCGGTGCGCGGTGCCCGCTTCCTCGGGGCCGAAATGGTGCTCGGCAGCCACTGGGGCACGTTCCAGCTCACCGACGAGGCGGTCGAGGATCCGCTCCTGCGGCTCGCCGCCGCCCTGGAGCGCTGGGACGTTTCTCCGCTGCGTTTCGTGCCGGCACGTCCCGGACTTGTCACGTCCCTGCCGCTCCGCCTCGACGCGCCGCTTCCCGAGCCACTCGCTGCAACGGCGGAAACCATGGCGCCGACCGTGCACAACGGGTCGTCCGCACGAACTTCGCCGTCGGCCTGAGCCCGGCCGACCCTTGCCTTTCAACGCCACCGCACGACACTTCGAATCGTGATCATGCCGCGACGGCGTGAGGGCAAGCCCGACGCAGCGGTTCTGCGACCTCGACGAATCGACGGCCGGTTTCGAGGCCTTGATGATCGGAGCATACGGTGATTTCGGCGATTCTTCTCGGCACAGTCACCGCGATCCTTCTCGCCGCGACGTTCCTGTCCTTCCTGCGGATCGCCCACGGTTTCGTGCGCAGCTTCGCCTTTCCACGCCTTCAGATCCTCGTCGTCACCCTCGTCACGATCCCGCTCGTCGTGGTTCTCGTCGGCCCACCCGTTGCGTCTTCGACGGTGAGAGCGGCGATGATCGTCGCGCTCCTCCTCGTGGCCGTCACGCAGATCCTCTGCATCCTTCCCTTCACGCCGCTCTGGAAGCGGCAGTCGAGAAGCTTCGAGGGTTCGGCGGACGATCCGAGCGCGGTCTCGATCCTCTCCTATAATGTGAAGATGTCGAACCGGCACTATGCCGAGGCGCTGGGTATCGCCGAAAGCCGCGATCCCGACATCGCGGTCTTCATGGAGACCGATCAGTCATGGTGCGACGCTCTCATGCCCATGGCGAAGACAAGGCCGCACATCCTGTCGGCGCCCTACGACAACGCCTACGGCATGATCCTCTTCTCCCGGCTGCCTCTGTCGGACACCTCGATCGACGTCCTGGTTATGGACGAAGTGCCCTCCTTCGCGATGACCGTGACGCTGCGAGACGGCCAGTGCTTCCGCTTTCACGCGGTCCATCCCGAGCCGCCGGTGCCCTACGCCGATTCCGCCGGTCGCGACGCGGAGCTGTTGAAGGTCGCCGACATCGTCGCCAGGGAGCGCCTGCCCTCGGTCGTATCGGGCGATCTCAACGACGTCGCCTGGTCGCACACGACACGGCTCTTCCAAAGGGTGTCGAGATTGCTCGATCCGCGCATCGGCCGGGGCTTCTACAACACGTTCGACGCGCGCTTTTTCTTCATGCGCTGGCCGCTCGACCACCTCTTCCACGATGCGCGCTTCGCGATGATCGACATGGAGCGCCTGCCCGCCGGCGGCTCGGACCATTTCCCGATGGTCTTCCGCCTCGCGCTGACCGGGACCGCGAACGGTTCGGACCTGCCCGAGGAGGAGGACGCCGCGGACGAGGCCGAGAAGAAGGAGATCATTGCCGAAGGCGAGGCCCTCGAGCGCGACGCGATCGGCGTCGACTGGGAGAAGTAGCCTCGGCGGATCAGAATTCCGCCCAGCTTTCGTCGCCGCGCGGAGCGGGCTGCGCGCCGGAGCGGCCGGTCTGCTTCAGCTGGACGACCGGGGCTGAAGCCGATCTGCTCCTCGGGGCAGACGGGCCGGCGGGACGCGTGCGCACTCCCGTCTTCGCCGCGGGGGCGAACCCCGAGACGCTGCCCGAGACCCGGCTCGAGACGCGGAAGGTCGAAACCCGTTCGGCGAGCGCATTGGTCTCGTCCGAGAGCGTCTGCGCCGCAGCCGTCGTTTCCTCGACCATCGCCGCGTTTTGCTGGGTGACCTTGTCCATCTGATCGGCCGCCGTCGACACTTCGCGCAGACTCACCGCCTGCTCGCGGGCGCCACGCGCGATCTCGACGACCACGGCCGACATCTCGCCGACCTGCGTCACGATCTCGCCGAGCGCCGCACCCGACGCGGTGACGAGGGAGACGCCCTGCTCGACCTGATGACTGGACGCGGAAATGAGATCCTTGATCTCCTTGGCAGCTTCCGCCGATCGCTGGGCAAGGCCGCGGACCTCCTGCGCGACGACGGCAAAGCCCCGACCCGCTTCGCCCGCGCGCGCCGCCTCGACGCCGGCATTCAAGGCAAGGAGGTTCGTCTGGAAGGCGATCTCGTCGATGACGCCGATGATCTTGCCGATCTTGTCCGACGATGCCTCGATCTGGCTCATCGCCTCGACCGCGCGACCGACGATCGCGCCACCCTTCTCGGCTTGCGCCTGCGCGCTGGCGGCGACGGTCTGGGCGTGGTTGGCGCCGGTCGCCGTCCCGTTGACCGCGACGGTGACCTCGCTGAGAGCGGCGACCGTCTCCTCGAGCGAGGCGGCCTGTTGCTCGGTGCGCTGCGCAAGGTCGTTTGAGGCGATGGTGATCTCGCCGAGGCCGGTGCGCAACGCCGCGACGCCGGCAACCACGGCGCCGATCGCCTCTTCGAGATTGGCGACGCTCGCGTTGAACTGCGCGCGGATGCTCTCGTAGGCCGGCGCCACCGGACCGTCGAGACGGACCGTCAGATCGCCGTCCGCAAGGCGCCCGAAGCCCTGTTCGATATCCCCGACGAAGGATCGGAGCTCCGCCGCCTTGGCTTCCTCGGAGGCTGCCACGCGCGCCTGTTCGGCCTCCCGGGTGGCGCGCGTCGCGCTGTTCTCGGTCGCCAGCCGTTCCTGCTCGATGGCCGCGTCCTTGAAGACGAGGACCGCCTTGGCCATCTCGCCGATCTCGTCGCGCTGCCCGACGGCGGGAACCGCGACCTGCCGGTCTCCTTGCGCCAACCGGCGCATGGCCTGACTCATTGCAACGATCGGACGTGTGACGGTGCTGTAGATCAGGAACCCCATCAAGACCGCGGCGAGCGCGGACAGGACGGCGCCGGCAACGATCGTCGACTTCGCGGAAAAGGCGGCGTCGCTGCGCTCCGTCGTTTGGCCTGCGATGATCAGCTTCTGCGCTCCGATGATCTCGTCGATCGTCTTGCGCGCTTCGGCAAGCGTGATCTTGCCCACCATGGCGACGGCCGCGGCACGCGTCTCGGGGTTTCGGGCGAGCTCCAGTTGCGGTTCGGCGGACCGCGCCTGCCACTCCGCGACCGCCGCCTGCAGCGTCGAGACGCGCTGGCGCTGCACATCTGAGACCGTCACGGCCTTGAAGGTTTCGGCGGTGCGCGTGAGGTCTGTTTTGGCATTCTCATAGACCGTCGGATATTTCTCGTCGCCCGTGATCACGTAGCCTCTGACCGCGTTCTGCTGCTCGATCATCAGGAACAGCATCTCTTCGGTGGAGGTCGTCAGCTCCCAGCTCCGGATGTTGAGATCGGACACGGCTTCGATATGCGCAAGGCTGCGGAAGACGAGGGAACTCGCCACGACCGACGTCAGGACGACGACGGCGAAGGCGATCATCAGCTTGCGCGCCATGGAAAGATTACGGAACACTCGAAGACTCCCCTCGCAGCCGCAGAGGCGACGCTAAGTGCCCACCATCGCACCCGCATGGTAAACGCCGCGTAAGGACGTTTTCAAAATGTTGGGTGACGGCAGATTTCGTTTCCGAAACACTTGCGCTGGCGGCCGCTGGAACGGGCCTTACGGCGCACTGGCGCGAGGCACCGTCATCGGCCATATACCGCTTCATGACAGAGACCGCCGATACCTTGGGAGCGATGGCTCCTTTCGCGCGCATGAACGGGCTCGGCAACGAGATTATCGTCGTCGACCTGCGCGGGCGCAAGGACCGTATCCTGCCCCAATCGGCGGTGACGCTCGCCGGTCGTCGCGAGACGCATTTCGACCAGATCATGGCGATCCACGACCCGCGAACGGAGGGGACGGACGCCCTTGTGCGGATCGTCAACGCCGACGGAAGCGAGGCTGGCGCCTGTGGCAACGGCATGCGCTGCGTCGTCCAGGCTTTGGCCAGCGAGGTGGGCGCGGCGTCCCGCGGCACGCGCTTCACGTTCGAGACTCGGGCCGGCATCCTCTTCGCCGAAGAGCACGAAGACGGCCTCATCTCCGTCGACATGGGCAAGCCTCTGTTCGGCTGGGGCGACATCCCGCTCAGCGAGGACTTCCACGACACCCGCGCGATCGAGCTTCAGATCGGGCCGATCGACGCGCCGATCCTGCATTCGCCCTCCGTCGTCTCGATGGGCAATCCGCATGCCGTATTCTGGGTCGAAGCGGACGTCTGGTCCTATGCGCTCGACCGGTTCGGGCCGATCCTCGAGAACCACCCGCTCTTTCCCGAGCGCGCGA
>JACMIV010000335.1 GCA_014380965.1 Rhizobiaceae bacterium
AGGGCCGCCAGACCCGCGTGTCCGGAACGCGCCTTCCGATCGACGAGGTCCACGAGGTTTTCGAGACGCGGCCCAATCATTTCGCCGCGATCGAGACGGCGGCGGAAGCCTTTCACGTCAAGCTCTCTCCCGGCGACGATCTGATGGGTGCGCTGAAATCCTATCTCCGCAGGGAGCACGAGGTTTCCGTCCGTATCCTCCCCGTCCAGACCATGCCCAACTGGCGCCGCCGCTTCGATCGCCATTCGCGCCGGCTTTTCCTGTCCGAGCGCCTCGCTTCCACGGACCGGCTCCGCGAGGTCGCGATGGAGGCGGTTCTCCTTGAATTCGGCCCCGTCATCGCCGCCGAGAGCGCGACGTTCACCTTCGCGAGCGACGAGGCGCGGCGTCTCGCCCGCTACGAACTCGTCCGCTACGCGGCGCTCGCGCTCATGATGCCCTATGCCGCCTTCCAGGCCGCCGCGGAGCGCTCGGCCTACGACGTCGACGTTTTGCGCGGCCGCTTCCAGGTCTCGTTCGAGCAGGTTGCGAACCGGCTGACGACGCTGCAGCGCCAAGGCGCGCCGGGCATCCCCTTCTTCATGCTGGAGGTCGACAATGCGGGCAACCGCTTCCGCCGCTCGGGCGCGCGCGGCTTTCCGATCCAGCGCTTCGGCGGCGCCTGCCCCAAGCTCGGTCTGCACGCGGCCTTCGCCCAGCCTGGACAGATCCTCGTCGAGACCGTCGAAATGCCGGACGGAGCCGAGTTCCTCACCGTCGCGCGCACGCTCGAAGGGTTGACCGCCGGCTTCGAGGAGCGCCCCCGCCGCACCGCCGTCCTCATCGGCTGCGACGTCGGCTACGCCAAGGACACCGTCTACGGCCGCGCCCTCGGCGACCGGCGCCCCCCCCACCAAGGTCGGTTCCGCCTGCCGCCTCTGCGAGCGCCAAGCCTGCCTCGCCAGAGCCGAACCGCCGCTGACCCGCCCCCTCGGCCTCGACGAGATGGTGACTGGATTGAGCGCCTTCGATTTTCAGTAGGGCGGGGCACCCCGCGTCTCCCGCAAGCTGGAGAAGAAGACCGCCTCGACCCGTTTCAGGTTGCCTCCGTCCCGTCCCTGCCTCATATCCCGCGCCGACAGACTTGAAGGATAGCATACCATGGACCAGCGCGTTCAGCAGAAGCAGAAGACGCAGGGGCTCGAGGATACGATGAGCCGCGACAGCTTTGTCGCCAAGGCCGTCCAGAAGCTGGTCGACGGGGCCGAGAAGCTGAACCTCAAGCACTCGCCCGTCGGAAATCCGCCGGTCTATCCGACCGACGACTTCCCCTGGGCGCGCGAGGTCGAGGCCGAATGGCGGCTGATCCGCGCGGAATTGGACAAGGTGCTCGTTCGCAAAGGCGATCTGCCGGCGTTTCACGAAATCTCGCAGGAGGTCCGCTCGATCTCCTCCGACCAGAACTGGAAGACCTTCTTCCTCTGCGGCTACGGAATTACATCCGACGAGGCGATCGCGCAGTGTCCCGAGACCTGGCGCATCCTCCAGAAGATTCCGGGCCTCAAGTCCGCGATGTTCTCGATCTTCGAGCCCGGCAAGCACTTGCCGCCGCATCGCGGGCCCTACAATGGCGTCCTGCGTTTCCATCTCGGGCTGCTCGTTCCGAACCAGCCGGACAAGATCGGCATTCGCGTCGACAAGGAAGTCTGCCATTGGGAGGAGGGCAAGGCTCTCATCTTCGACGACGCCTACGAGCACGAGGCCTGGAACCACTCCGAGGAGGTCCGGGTCGTCCTCTTCGTCGATTTCGAGAAGCCGCTGAGCTTCCCGGCGAACCTCACGAACAAGGCGGTCTTGAACCTTGCCGTGTTCACTCCCTTCATCCGCGAGGGCTACAAGGCCCACAAGGCCTGGGAGAAGATGTTCTACGGCGAAGGACAAAAGCACCGTTGAGTGGAGACGGGCACTGGCGCGAGATGCGAATGGACGATGTCGCGTCCGTGTTCTCACTTGCAGAGCGCGTGCATCCGACGTTTCCCGAGACGATCGCGATCTACCCCGACCGGATGGCGCTCTACCCGATGGGCTGCATCGTCCTCGACGACGGCCAGCATATCGTCGGCTACGGCCTTGCCTATCCCGCCCGGCTCCACGCGCCGCCGCCGCTCGGCACGGTGCTGGGGGCGCTCTCCGTCGAAGCCGATGCGCTTTACGTTCACGACGTCGCCGTCGCGCCCGAATGGAGGGGCCGCGGACAGGCCGACGCCGGGATCGCCCGTCTCCTCGCTTTGCCGGAGGCGTCATGCCTCGCGATGCTCGTGTCCGTCTACGGCACGTCGCGGTTCTGGACGCGGTTCGGCTTCGTCGACGAGACGACGGCAATCTTGCCTGAAAAGCTTGCCTCCTATGGCGAAGGCGCTCGCTACATGGTTCGACGCACAGCCGCCTGAGGGCCTGCCCTCGGTCGCATCGCGCAAAGAGCCGGGCCTCGGGGTGCGAAGGGACTAGGCAGCGCCGGACAGATGCTGAATAGTGAGGCTCCCTGCCGGTCGACGGGCTCTCCCGACCCGGACAACCCGGCAAAGACGAACGCAACCCTCTCATCCCTTCAGAGGATATTCCATGATGAAACAGCGTCTTGCCACGCTCGGCTCCGTCGCCCTCGTGATCGCCTCGACCCTTTCCGCCGCAGCGCAGGAAAAGGTCGTCCGGGTCTACAACTGGTCCGACTATATCGACGATTCGATCCTCAAGGACTTCACCGCCGAGACCGGCATCGAGGTCGTCTACGACACCTACGATTCCAATGAGATTCTGGAGACCAAGCTGCTGGCGGGCGGCACCGGATACGATGTCGTCGTTCCCTCCGCCGAATTCCTGTCGCGCCAGATCCAGGCCGGCGTCTTCCAGAAACTCGACGCGTCCAAGCTGACCAACATCGGCAACATGTGGGATGTGGTCCAGACCCGCGTCGCGGCTTACGATCCGGGCAACGAATATTCCGTCACCTATATGTGGGGAACGACGGGCATCGGCATCAACGACAAGAAGGTCGCCGAACTTCTGCCCAACGCGCCGACCGATTCCTGGGCGCTGGTCTTCGATCCCGGCAATGCCGAAAAGCTTGCCGGCTGCGGCATCGACTTCATGGACTCGGCGAACGAGATGATTCCGGCCGCGCTCAACTATCTCGGTCTCGATCCCAACTCGGTGAACACGGACGACTTTGCCAAGGCCGAGGAACTGCTGCTCAAGGTCCGGCCGTATGTGCGCAAGTTCCACTCCTCGGAGTACATCAACGGCCTTGCCAACGGCGACATCTGCGTCGCCATCGGCTATTCCGGCGACGTGTTCCAGGCTCGCGATCGGGCGGCCGAAGCGGGCCAGGGCGTCGAGATCAGTTACCGCATTCCTAAGGAAGGCGCCCTGATGTGGTTCGACCAGATGGCGATGCCTTCCGACGCGCCGAACGCCGAGAATGCCCTGACTTTCATCAACTACATGATGCGGCCCGAAGTGATCGCCAAGGCGACCGATGTCGTCTCCTACGCCAATGGCAACAAGCCGGCTCAGGAGCTGATCTCCAAGGACATCCTCGCCGACAAGGCGATCTATCCGGACGAGGCGACGCTTCAGAAGCTCTACACCAAGCTGCCCTACGACGCGAAGACACAGCGGCTCGCGACGCGCGCCTTTACGACCGTCAAGACCGGTCAGTAGGGGACACTTCGACATCGGCCCGGCCGCCGTCCTCCTCATGCGGATCGGCGGCCGGACCTTATCGAGGTCGGCATGGATCAAGGGCGCCCGATGGCAGCGACGACGAAATCCCTCGGCAACATCCGCCGTTCCTTCGAACCCTGGAACGACCCGGCCGCCAAACCCCTGATCGAGGTCGACGGCGTCACCAAGCGCTTCGGTACCTTCACCGCCGTCGACGATCTGACGCTCGGCATCTACAGCCGGGAGTTCTTCGCGCTTCTCGGGCCCTCCGGTTGCGGTAAGTCGACCTTGCTGCGCATGCTTGCCGGCTTCGAGACGCCGACGGAAGGCGACATCCGCCTTGACGGAGCAAGTCTCGTCGGGGTGCCGCCGCACAGGCGGCCCGTGAACATGATGTTCCAGTCCTACGCGCTCTTCCCGCACATGACGGTCGAGAAGAACATCGCCTTCGGCCTGAAGCAGGACGGGATGGCGTCGTCGGAGATCGCGGACCGGGTCGCCGAGATGCTGAAGCTCGTGAAGCTGACGCCCTTCGCCAAGCGCAAGCCGCAGCAGCTTTCCGGCGGCCAGCAGCAACGCGTGGCGCTCGCCCGTTCGCTCGCCAAGCGTCCGAAGGTGCTCCTCCTCGACGAACCGCTCGGCGCTCTCGACAAGAAGCTGCGCGAGGAAACGCAGTTCGAGCTGATGGATCTCCAGCAGGCGCTCGGCCTGACCTTCGTCGTCGTCACGCACGATCAGGAGGAGGCGATGGTCATGGCCGACCGGATCGCCCTAATGCGCGAGGGGAAGATCGCTCAGGTCGCAACCCCGGCCGTCATCTACGAGGCGCCTCAGAACCGCTACGTCGCCGATTTCATCGGGCATGTGAACATCCTCGAAGGCCGGATCGAGGGCCGCTCGAACGGCGCGCTCCGGCTTGCCGCCGCCGGCGGCATCGTCGAGGTCGAGGCGCAGAGCGACCTCAAGGCCGGCGACACGGCCTTCTTCGCGATCCGCCCGGAAAAGGTGAGGATCGGCCGCCGTGCGCCGGAGGACTTCGCGGTGAATGCGTTGAAGGGCGAGATCTGGGACATCGCGTATTTCGGCGACGTGACGCTCTTCAACGTCAAGCTGTCGACCGGCGAGATCGTCCGCGCGACGACGATCAACGCGGCCCGCGGCATCGCCGAGCCGCTGACCTGGGAAGACGAGGTCTGGCTCACCTTCGCGCCGGACGCCGGCATCGTTCTGACGCACTGAGGAGGACGCGATGGCCGAGGCGACATCCACCCATTCCTCCTTTGGACGACTCTACAGGTCGGTCGTCGTCGGCGTGCCCTATCTCTGGCTCGGCGTCTTCTTCCTGCTGCCGTTCCTCATCGTCCTCAAGATCTCGCTGTCCGAGACCGCGATCGCACAGCCGCCCTACGTGCCGGTCTTCGTCTTCGACAGCTTCGCAGGCTTCATGCAGGCCTTCCGCCAGCTCGATTTCGGCAGCTATGCCTGGATCCTGGACGATCCGCTCTACCTGAACTCCTACCTTTCCTCGCTTCGCATCGCCGCAATCTCGACGGCGCTGGCGCTCCTCCTTGGATACCCCTTCGCCTACGGGATGGCGAAGGCGCCGCCGAGCATCCGGCCTATCCTCGTCATGCTGACGATCCTGCCGTTCTGGACGAGCTTCCTCATCCGCGTCTACGCCTGGATCGGCATTCTCAAGAACGAGGGACTGCTCAATCAATTCCTGATGTGGACCGGCCTCATCTCCGCGCCGCTGCAGATCCTCAACACCGAGATCGCGATCCATATCGGCATCGTCTATTCCTACCTGCCCTTCATGGTCCTGCCCGTCTATGCGGCGCTGGAGAGGCTCGACAGCCGGCTCGTCGAGGCGGCGCAGGATCTCGGCGCGCCGCCCTGGCGGGCGTTCTGGACCGTCACCGTGCCGCTGTCCGCCTCGGGCATCGTCGCCGGCTGCCTCCTCTGCTTCATCCCGATCGTCGGCGAGTTCGTCGTGCCCGATC
>JACMIV010000336.1 GCA_014380965.1 Rhizobiaceae bacterium
CCTGTCGTCTCGTGCTTCGACTTCGGCCATTCGGTTGCCGACATCGCAGCGCTGCTCGATCCTTTGTCGAAGCATTTCATCCACTTCAACAACATCGAAATCGAAGGCGATGCTCTGGCACTGCAGATCGTGCTCCGGAACCTCGTCGACAACGCGATCCGCCATTCCGACCGGCGCGAACTGATGATCGCGATCGACGTCGTGGAAAACGAGCCGGGTGTGTTGACCTTCACGGTGGGGGACAATGGCAACGGCCTTCTTGGCCCCGACATTCGACGAATAAACGGGAACGAGACGGCCTCCCCGGCGGGAGACAGCTATGGATTTCGCGGCGTCCGACGTCTCGTGCGTTCGCGCGGCGGCGACGTCTGGACCGGCGCACCGCTTTTCGCCTCAGGGGCAACCGTTCATTTCACGCTCCCCGGCCGCATCCTCGGCGAGCGGACGGCGAGCGCTTCGCGCGCTGCCTGAACCGAACCGTCACCCTTTGCGGGCGATCACCATGTAGTTCACGTCCGTATCGCGCGATCGGCGCCACGCGTCGGCGAGCGGATGGTGGACCACTCCGGTCTCATCGATCATCGAAAGGCCTGCCGCTTCGACCGGACGCCGGATCTCCTCCGGGCGCACGAGCTTGGAATACTGATGCGTTCCCTTGGGCAGCCAGCCGAGCACATATTCGGCCCCGACGATTGCAAAGCCCAGCGCCTTCAGCGTCCTGTTGATGGTGGCGACGAAAAGCAGCCCGCCCGGCTTCACCATCTCGGCGCAGGAGGCGAGGAAGAAATCGACGTCCGAGACATGCTCGACGACTTCGAGCGCAAGCACGACGTCGAAGGTCTCGCCACCTTCGGCAATAGCCTCGGCCGTCGTCGCGCGGTAGTCGATGTCGATGCCACTCTGTGCAGCATGAAGCTTTGCAACCTCGATATTCGTCGCGGAGGCGTCGGCGCCCACCACCTTGGCGCCGAGACGGGCCATCGGCTCGGCCATCAGCCCGCCGCCGCAACCGATGTCGAGCAAAGACAGGCCCTCGAACGGGCGGACTGCCGAGAGGTCGCTGCCGAAGTTGAGGCCGACCTGCTCGCGGATATAGGCAAGACGCACGGGGTTGAACTTGTGCAGCGGCTTGAACTTGCCCGCCGGGTTCCACCATTCGGCGGCAAGCCGCGAGAAACGCTCGACCTCGGCCTCGTCGATCGTCGTCTGCCGTGCGTCGCTCATGGCCGATGGTCCTTACGTTTCCGGGCGCGATACGTCCTCGCATGTTCGTTCGCTCGGACGAAAGTCAAGCTGCGGCATGGTGATGCGTGAAGCCATCGGCGTCTTCGAATGCCCTGCGGCGGACCCGGAGCTTCCTTCCAGCACGATTCTTGCAGTCGGCCGCCGATTCGGCTAACTCCCCGCACGCCGCCCGGCTGTCTCGAAGTCCCGGCGGCCTGTCGTGTTTCCAGCATCGCTTGCGGTCCGCCCGCATCGCTTCCCAGGCTTCAAGTCCCACATGGCGCGTCTCGTTCTCAAATTCGGTGGCACCTCGGTCGCCGACATCGCCCGCATCCGGAACGTCGCGCGGCATGTGAAGCGGGAGGTGGACGCCGGGCACGAGGTGGCCGTGGTCGTATCGGCCATGTCGGGCAAGACCAACGAGCTCGTCGCCTGGTGCCGCGAGGCCTCGCCCATGCACGACGCGCGCGAATACGATGCCGTCGTCGCTTCGGGCGAGCAGGTGACGGCGGGGCTTCTCGCGATCACGCTGCAGGCCATGGGCGTCAACGCGCGCTCCTGGATGGGCTGGCAGGTCGCGGTGAAGACAGACGGAGCGCATGGCGCAGCGCGCATCCAGGAGATCGACGGGTCGGAACTCGTGCGGCGCTTCGGCGAGGGGCAGGTCGCGGTCGTCGCGGGCTTTCAGGGTATCGCGCCGGACAATCGCATCGCGACGCTGGGGCGCGGCGGGTCGGACACCTCGGCCGTCGCGATCGCCGCGGCGATCGGGGCGGACCGCTGCGACATCTATACGGATGTCGACGGGGTCTATACGACCGATCCGCGGATCGAACCGAAGGCGCGTCGCATGAACCGCATCTCCTTCGAGGAGATGCTGGAGATGGCCTCCCTGGGGGCCAAGGTGCTGCAGGTGCGTTCGGTCGAGCTTGCCATGGTTCACAAGGTCCGGCTGTTCGTTCGCTCCTCCTTCGAGGATCCGGACGCGCCGGGCATGGGCGATCTCTTCAATCCGCCCGGAACGCTCATTTGCGACGAGGATGACATCGTGGAACAGCAGGTCGTGACCGGCATCGCCTATGCCAAGGACGAAGCGCAGATCTCACTCCGGCGGGTCGAGGACCAGCCCGGCGTCGCCGCGGCGATCTTCGGGCCGCTGGCGGATGCCGGCGTCAACGTCGACATGATAGTCCAGAACATCTCCGAGGACGGCACCCGCACCGACATGACCTTCACCGTGCCTGCGAGCGATCTCGACAAGGCGACGGCGATCCTCGAAGCGGCCAAGCCCGAGATGCGCTTCGACGTGATCCAGAGCGAACTCGGCCTCACCAAGGTCTCCGTCATCGGCGTCGGGATGCGCAGCCATACCGGCGTCGCGGCGACGGCCTTCAAGGCGCTGGCCAAGCGCGGCATCAATATCCGCGCGATCACGACGTCGGAGATCAAGATCTCCATCCTCATCGACGGCGAGTTTTCCGAACTCGCGGTGCGGAGCTTGCATTCGGTGTACGGTCTCGACAAAGCTTGAGGCGACCGGGCCGGACATCGAGTCGGAGGGCATGACCCTTAGACGAATGGCCGTAACGCTCTAAAATGGCTGAAACGGCCTTGCCTGATGAGTTCTGCCGAGGTGGGTCGGGTCCTCGCGAGCGGCTTTCCTGGAGGGCCGGTAACTGGAAGACGGCTTTGATCAGAAGCGACTCGTCAGGACCACGCGTGCTCATGCGCAAGATTCGGGAGCTCATGGCCGAGCCCCTGGAGCCGCAGGCCCGTCTTGACGAGATCGTCCGGCACATCGCGCAGAACATGGTCGCGGAGGTCTGCTCGATCTACGTGCTGCGTGCCGATGCCGTACTCGAACTTTACGCCACTGAGGGCCTGAACCCCGGCTCGGTCCATCTCGCGCAGCTTCGGCTCGGCGAGGGGCTCGTCGGCACGATCGCGGCCACGGCCCGGTCGCTGAACCTGCCGGAGGCGCAGAAGCATCCGGCCTTCACCTATATTCCGGGTACTGACGAGGAGCCCTACAACGCCTTCCTCGGCGTGCCGATCCTTCGAGCCGGGCGCACGCTCGGCGTCCTCGACGTGCAGAACCGCGCCAAGCGTGTGTACCGCGAGGAAGAGATCGAGGCGCTGGAGACGGTCGCCATGGTCGTCGCGGAGATGATCGCGGCCGGCAGCCTTGCCGGCCTGTCGCGTCCAGGCGTCGTGCTCGACCTGTCGCGGCCGGTCTCCTTCGACAGCGTCGCGCTCTCCGAGGGGATCGGGCTCGGTCATGTCGTGCTGCACGAGCCCCGCGTCGTCGTCACCAACCTCTTCAACGAGGATGCGGACGCGGAGATCACGCGGCTCGAAAAGGCGCTTCAGTTCCTGCGCATCTCGATAGAGGACATGCTCTCGCGGCGCGATATCGCGGCCGAGGGCGAGCATCGCGCCGTTCTCGAAGCCTACCGCATGTTCGCGCACGACCGCGGCTGGGTCCGCCGGCTGGAGGAGGCGGTCCGCAACGGGCTGACGGCGGAGGCCGCGGTCGAAAAGGTGCAGAGCGACATGCGCGCGCGCATGATGCACATGACGGACCCCTACATCCGCGAGCGGATGCACGATTTCGACGATCTCGCGAACCGCCTGTTGCGCCAGCTAATGGGACGCGCAGAGGGGATGGATTCGGAGAACGGGCCGAAGGACGCGATCATCGTGGCGCGCTCGATGGGGGCGGCCGAACTTCTCGACTATCGCCGGGATCAGCTCCGCGGGCTCGTGCTCGAAGAAGGGACGGCGACGAGCCACGTCGTCATCGTCGCGAGGGCCCTCGGCCTTCCCGTCGTCGGTCAGGCCAAGGGCGCCGTCTCCATGTCGGAGAACAACGACGCGATCATCATCGACGGTGACGACGGCAGCGTCCACCTGCGTCCGCCTGCGGATGTCGAGAGCGTCTTCGTGGAGAAGGTGCAGTTCCGCGCGAAGCGTCAGGAGCAATACAGGGCGCTCCGCGATGTCGCTGCCGAAACCCGGGACGGCGTCGCCGTTCGGCTTCTGATGAATGCCGGCCTCCTCGTCGACTTGCCGCAGCTCGCCGAATCGGGCGCCACCGGCATCGGGCTGTTCCGCACCGAGCTCCAGTTCATGGTTGCCTCCTCCATGCCGAAGGCGAGCGAGCAGGAGCGGCTTTACGCCGCCGTGCTCGATGCCGCGGGGTCGAAGTCCGTCACCTTCCGCACGCTCGACATCGGTGGCGACAAGATCCTGCCGTACCTTCACCAGTCGCCCGAGGAGAACCCAGCGCTCGGCTACCGCGCCATCCGCCTGGCGCTTGACCGGCCGGGGTTGATGCGCACGCAGCTTCGCGCGCTCTTGAAGGCTGCGGGTGGGCGCGAGCTGCGCGTCATGTTCCCGATGATCACCGATCTTGCCGAGCTCCGACAGGCGCGCGACCTCATCTCCCGCGAATTCAAGCATCTGACGAAATTCGGCTATGTGATGCCACGGCGGCTCAAGATCGGCGCTATGATCGAAGTGCCGTCGCTGCTGTTCCAGCTCGACGAGCTGATGCAACTCGTCGACTTCGTCTCGATCGGCTCGAACGATCTCTTCCAGTTCTTCTCCGCGGTCGACCGGGGCAACGCTCGAATGGCCGGCCGCTTCGACGACCTGTCGCCGCCCTTCCTCACCGCGCTGAAGAGCATTCTCGATGCCGGTACCCGCAACGGGGTCGAGGTGACGCTCTGCGGCGAGATGGCCGGCAAGCCGCTCGCGGCGATGGCGTTGATCGGGCTCGGCTTCCGGTCCATTTCTATGACGCCCTCGGCAATCGGACCGGTGAAGGCGATGCTGCTCGAGCTCGATGCCGACAAGCTGCAGAAGGCGATGTCCGGACACATTGCCGACCGCCACCGGGCGGGAAGTCTGCGCCAGTTCCTGTCGGACTTTGCCGACGTCCATTCGATCCCGCATTAGCGGGCCGGCGCGATATCGAACGAACTGCCGTCGAGGCCCGTCCAGCGGACGGACTTTCGCCTCCGGCCCGCAACAGACCAGACGGATACCTTACGCGCCATGGCAAGCCTGCCCGCCGACACGATGAACGAGATCGTCCGCCGCTTCTCCTATCTCGAGGCGGAGATGGCCAAGGGGGGCGATCGCGAGAGCTTCGCAGCGCTCGCCAGCGAATATGCCGGGCTCGAGGGCATCGTTTCGGCGATCGGCC
This sequence comes from Rhizobiaceae bacterium, assembly GCA_014380965.1. GTDB lineage: Bacteria > Pseudomonadota > Alphaproteobacteria > Rhizobiales > Rhizobiaceae > Plantimonas. Next base: position 5,435 of record JACMIV010000336.1, read on the forward strand.
GCTACCGGGGCATCGAGGCCGAGCTCCGCGACATGCGCGTGATGATGGAAGACCCGTCCTCCGACCGCGAGATGCGTGATCTCGCCAGTGCCGAGGTCGCCGAGCTGAAGGTGCGTGAGGAGACGCTCTCGAGTGAGATCCAGCTCCTGCTGCTGCCCAAGGACGCCGCCGACGAAAAAAGCGCGATCCTTGAAATCCGCGCGGGGACGGGCGGTTCGGAAGCCGGCTTGTTTGCCGGCGATCTCTTCCGCATGTACCAGCGATTTGCGGAGCTGAACGGTTGGAAGGTCGAGCTGCTCTCGGCGAGCGAAGGTGAAGTCGGCGGCTACAAGGAGGTCATCGCCTCTGTCAACGGTCGGGGGGTCTTCTCCAGGCTGAAGTTCGAGTCCGGCGTCCACCGTGTCCAGCGGGTTCCTGCGACGGAATCGGGTGGGCGCATCCACACCTCCGCGGCCACCGTTGCCGTGCTGCCGGAAGCCGAGGACATCGACATCGACATCAGGGCCGAAGATATCCGCATCGATACGATGCGCGCTTCCGGGTCCGGCGGCCAGCACGTCAACACGACGGATTCGGCCGTGCGCATCACGCACCTGCCGACCGGTATCATGGTCGTCTCGGCGGAGAAATCGCAGCACCAGAACCGCGCGCGCGCCATGCAGGTGCTGCGCGCACGGCTCTTCGACATGGAGCGCAGCCGAGCGGACGAGGAGCGTTCCGAGGCGCGGCGCAGCCAAGTCGGCTCCGGCGACCGGTCCGAGCGCATCCGCACCTACAATTTCCCGCAAGGGCGGGTGACGGACCATCGCATCAACCTGACCCTCTACAAGCTCGACAAGGTGATGGAGGGGGAGATGGGCGAACTCGTCGACGCCCTTGTCGCCGACCATCAGGCGACGCTCCTTGCCGCCGTCGGCCACGAGTCCTGAGCCATCTCGTCCGTCCCCCATCCTCCCGTTCCGCTTCACGTCCTTCTTGCCACCGTGCGGGCAAAGCTTCGCGACGGCGACATCGACGGAGCCGATCTCGATGCGCGGCTGCTCGTCGCCGACGCGCTCGGCCTAGACTTCGCGGCGCTGATGCTTAGGTCGAGCGAGCCGGTGAGCGACGCCGACCAGGCGCACATCGCCGGGCGCATCGCGCGAAGGCTCGCGGGCGAACCGGTGCATCGCATTCTCGGGCGGCGCGCTTTCTATGCCCACGACTTCGCGCTGTCGCCGGAGACGCTGGAGCCGAGGTCCGACACCGAGGCGCTGGTCGAACTCAGCCGCGGCGCCGTCGAGGAGGTCCTCGCGCGGCAGGGCACCTGCCTGATCGCCGACGTGGGAACGGGGACAGGCGCCATCGCCGTGTCGCTCCTGGCGCTCTATCCCGCGGTGACGGCAGTTGCTGTCGATCTCGCCCCGGGCGCCCTTGTGACGGCACGTTCGAACGCCTCGTCCGCCGGCGTTGGCGAGCGCTTCTGGCCGGTCGCGTCCGACTATCTCTCGGCATTCCGCGGGCCATTCGATCTTATCGTATCCAATCCGCCTTACATTCCGAGTGCCGACGTTGCGAAGCTGTCTCGCGAAGTGCGCGGCTTCGATCCGCGCCTTGTTCTCGACGGTGGAACGGACGGTCTCGACGCCTACCGGACGCTCGCCCGGCAGTGCGCAGAGCTGCTGGGTACGGAGGGTCATGCGCTTTTCGAGATCGGTCAGGGTCAGGCAAGTTCAGTCAGGCAAATTTTTCTGGAACGCGGCCTTGTTATCGCCGCATCGAAGAACGACCTCAATGCCGTCGAGCGAGCGCTACACTTTCGCCGTGACGCTTGAAGCGCGCGTGCCAATGGCTCGACGTTGACGTGCGAACAGATTGTAGCAACCTTCGATGCGTTGAAGCCGGGCGGGGGTGTCTTGGCTGGCGAGTGGTAACTAAAATCGGTTGCAACAGGTTCGTCTTCCGCGCGGAAAGCCAAAAAAGGCTTGTGACGACAGAGCGAAGTCTCTAGGTTCGTTGGCATTACGGAACAATCGAGGGGGACCATTCCTCTTGTTCGGGCGCCGGAGCGGTGATCGAACGTGGGATGCTCGTGATGGCCAAGGGCCGTCCGTGATACCGGCGATTTGAGGTCGTTCGGCTCAAGCAAAGACAACACTCTCGATAGCGGTCGCCATTAGCGCGCAGCCGGATCGTGCAGTGCCGCTTGGTCCGAGAGCGACGACGACGCTTGGCGGCAAGGGGCTTTCCGGCATTTCGGCCGGCCATCCAAAGAACAGGACGAGTATGAGGCCAGGACAGCAGAACAAACAACGCATGCGTGGACGCGGCCGCAAGGGCCCGAATCCTCTTTCGCGGAGTTACGAGTCGAACGGTCCCGACGTGAAGATCCGGGGGACGGCACAGCATGTCGCCGAGAAGTACACGACCTTGGCAAGGGATGCCTCTGCGTCCGGCGACCGTGTCATGGCGGAAAACTACCTTCAGCACGCCGAACACTACGGCCGCATCGTCGCTGCCGCGCAGGGCTCTTTCCAACTGCAGCAGGACGAGAACGACTTCGGCGACCAGATGGACGATGACGGCGACGAGGACGGCGGCGTCGAGAACGGATACAATGGTGGACCGAACGGGAACGGCCAGAATGGCAGTACCCAGCATGGAAGCCAGAATGGTCAGGCTTTCGGCCAGGATCGCCAGCAGGATCGCAGTCAGAACGACCGCGGCCAGCAGGACCGCGGCAGCTACGATCGCAATCCGGGCGGTGGACAAGGTGGCCAGCCTCAGATGCGCGAAGTCCGCGATGGCAACCGCAATCGCGACGCCAACGGGAACCGCGACGGCAACCGGGATATGAATCGCGATGCGCGCGACAATCGTCCCAACGGCAATCGCGATGGGCAGAACGTGCGCGACGGGCAGAACCGAGACTTCCAGGCCCGGGACGGTCAGAATCGCGAGGGCGGAAATCGCGATTACAATCGCGACAACCGAGACGGTTTCCAGAATCGCGAGCCGCGCGTCCAGCGCGAGCGTCCGACGCCGAACGGGCTAGGACCACAGCCGGTACTGCCTGTCTCCCAACCTGTGGCGAGCGAGGCTCAGCCGCGCGATCCTTCCCTCCGGGACCATGCCCAGCGTGAGCCGGCACAGCGCGAGTCGGTTCAGCGCGAGACGGCCCCGCGCGACAACGCAACGCAGGACCTCGCCACGCGAAATCAGAGCTCCGCGGATCAACCTCCGCGCGAGGACGTGCGCCCCGATGCGCCCAGTGCAGAGCGCGAGCCGCGTCGTCGCGGTCGTCCCCGCCGCATCCGCAGCGACGAGTCATTTCTCCCGCTCACGACGGCGCAGCCCGGCGAAGCGACGAGTCGGACGACGGCCGAGGGACCAACCCCGCCCGCAGCGGCTCCGGA
>JACMIV010000045.1 GCA_014380965.1 Rhizobiaceae bacterium
CGCATGTATCAATTTTCCTACGCAGAGGTTCGGCAGGAGAGCGGCGCCTCGTCGCGCGAGCGCGAGCGCCAGGCGCTCGATCACACGCTCGACGCGCTGATCCGCGCCGAGCGCTGCGGGCCGCGGTCGCAGCAGGCGATCGAGGCGGTCTACGTGACGCGCAGTCTCTGGGCAATTCTTGTCGAGGATCTCGCCAACCCGGAGAACGCTTTGCCCGAAGACCTGCGGGCCGGCCTCATCTCCATCGGCCTCTGGGTCATGCGCGAGGCCGAGGCCATCCGCGTCGGTAAGGTCCATTCCTTCCAGGGCATCATCGACGTCACCACCATGATCCGCGACGGCCTGGAGTAAAGGCGATGTCCACGTTGAAAGTGACGCTTCGGGCAGGCGAGAAGATTTTCGTGAACGGCGCCGTCATGCGTGTCGATCGCAAGACTTCGATCGAACTGTTGAACGACGTGACCTTTCTTCTGGAAAGCCACGTCATGCAGGCGGCGGATGCCACGACGCCGCTGCGCCAGCTCTACTTCCTTGTCCAGATGATGCTGATCGACCCCGCTGAGGCCGACACCGCTCGCGAGGCCTTCAACCGCACCTATCCGCTGCTGATGGCCGCCTTCTCCAACATGACGATCCGCGACGGACTGATGGACATCGCCGATCTCGTCGAGCGCGAGCGCAGCTTCGACGCCCTTAAATGCCTGCGCGGCCTTATCCCGATAGAGGACGCCATCATCCGGGGCGTCCGACTGCCCTCCACATCCACCTACAGCGAGGCCCGGGTGCCCGCCGCCATGGGAGCAAGATCATGAGCAGCATCAGCGGAGTCTCCAGCGCGGGCGCCATTGCCCAGCCCGAAAGCAAGAAGGACGCCGACCAGGCGACCCTCGACTACGACTCGTTCCTCCAGCTTCTGGTCGCCCAGATGCAGAACCAGGATCCGCTGAACCCGACCGACGCGACCGAGCAGCTCGCCCAGCTCGCCTCGTTCTCGAATGTCGAGCAGTCGATCAAGGTGAACCAGAAGCTCGAATCGATGTTGACCCTCAACGGTCTCTCCCAGGCGGACGCGGTTCTCGGCCGCACGGTCACCTCGGGCGACGGAACGGTGACGGGCGTCGTGAAGTCCGTGAACATCACCGACGAGGGCGCCATCGCGACGCTTGTCTCCGGCAAGACGATCTCGCTCGGCGCCGGGATTAAGGTGGAGTAGGGGCCATGAACGAAGCGGACGCCATCGACATCGTCCAGTCGGCGATCTGGACCGTGGTCATCGCCGCAGGACCCGCCGTCGGCGGCGCAATGCTCGTCGGCATCGTCATCGCACTCTTCCAGGCGCTGACGCAGATCCAGGAGGTGACGCTCACCTTCGTGCCGAAGATCATCGCCATCTTCGTCATCATTGCCTTCACGGCATCCTTCACCGGGGCGCAGGTCTACGCCTTCACCCAGGAGAGTTTTGCCCGGATCGAGCACGGCTATTGAGAGACGACGGTTCGCGATAATGGCCGGCTGAAAGAGCTTTATGTTTGAGCGCCGCACCATCGGCCACCGCTTGTGCGGAGGCCGATGGTGCGGCGCTCATCGCTTTCTGGTGAACCCTTCGTTAATTCTTGCACCAAGGTCGGATGGGCCCGGGGAACGCCGATCTTAACGGTTCAACCTTAAAGCGCCGAGCAGCGGGATCAGGCGATAAACAACCGGCCACGGAACTGAAAATCTCCCTGCGTCAGCGGCTTGACGCTGAATTTCATGAAACTTTATTCCTGCCCGCGAGAGTTGCTTTTCGGCGCCTTGAAACATGAGTGCGTCGTTCTCAGGTCGATCACACCCCTTCGACATCGTCTGTGGGCCGTCAACGGCTTGTTGTCGCACCTCAGATCAACAAGCAGATCGATAGATAATCTTCATCCTTATTAACAGAAACGACCGCTCTCATCGCTCGGAAGGCAGACGTTTAACACTTCGTAAACCAACACGATTAAGTCAACCTAGAATATTTTGCCGTCTTGTAGTGGAAGGCCAGCATTTGTTTTCTGGCCTTTAAGAAACAGCCCGCGGCAGCGCTTCATTCGCAGCCAGCCAGCCGGCCAGACGACGAGGTAGGAAACGATGACACGATCAGGAAGACGATATGCCGCTTTGACCGCGGCGATGCTTTTCTCCGGAACGACCGCTTTTGCCGCCGATACCGACGACATGGACGTAACGCTGACGGTGGCAGCGGACTGCGAAGTGACCGCGACGGCAATGGATTTCGGCAACCTGACCGCCGGTGGCCTCTCAGGTGCGACCGCAACGTCGACGATCAGCGTAAACTGCGCGACGGGCATCTCCTACCAGGTCAGCCTCGATGCCGGCGATGGCGCCAGCGCGACCACGACCGCCCGCAAGATGACGCACACGACCGTCTCCAGCAACACGGTGGACTACGGCATCTTCACGGACTCGGGACACACCGCGAACTTCGCGACCGCAACGGCTGCCACCGGCACCGGATCCGCCGTCGACACCACCGCCTACGGTCAGATCAGCAGCACCACGGCCGCCGCCGGCGATTACACCGACACCATCACCGTCTCGCTCGTCTACTAAGGGCGCAGCGGAACAGAAAGAAACTCCATGCGTGCGTCACGCTTGTCCGCGCTCCTCGTCGTCATCGGCCTTCTCGGCTCGACAGCGGCGGAAGCATCATCCTTCCGGGTCGCGCCCGTCGGGCTCAAGATCAATCCCGGCGCGGCCACCTCGTCCATCCGGCTCTGGGGGAGTAGAACCGACCCCGTCAGCATCCAGGTGCGCATATTCCGGTCGAAGTTCGTCGACGGCGAGGAATGGCTGGAGCCGACGAGCGACGTCGTCGCAAGTCCGCCGGTGACGAAGCTCGCGCCGGGCGGCGAAAATCTCGTGCGGATCGTCCGCGTCTCGAAGAGTCCTGTCACCGAAAAGGAGTCGTACCGTCTCCTGGTGGACGAGCTCCCGAATCCCTCGAAGATCCGGGCAGGCAGAGTCAATGTCTTGGTCAGGCATTCCATTCCGGTGGTCTTCCTCGGAAGCAACTAGGTCCCTCGCTTCGGCCTTCGCCTCTTTCCTCATCGCCTGCGCCGCTCTCGTCGGACCGGCAAGAGGGGAGGCGGTGGAGCCGGAGGGGGCGATCGAGACTTCAGCGGGCGTGAGCGACGTCGTCTCGTACGGCGCGCGCGATCTCTATCTGCGCGTCCTCATCAACGACGAGCCGACAGGCTTCGTCGAGGCGTTCCATCAGGATGCCGACGGCGTGCTCACGGCCGATCCCGAACTCTTGCGTGGCGTCGGAATCCTGCCGGCCGATGCGGCAAGGGACCCTGCCGGCCGTATCGTTCTCGACCGGCTTCCGAACGTCACCTACGTCTTCGACGATCCGACGCAGACGATCGCCTTCACCGCGACCGACGCCACCCGGATCGCCCGACGCATCGATACGCAAGGAGGGCGACGCCCCGAGGACGCCGCAGCCGAAACCGCGGTCGCTGCGCAGTCCGGTTATGGCGCCCTCGTCAACTACAGCTTGTTCGCGTCCACTCCTTCAGGCGAGATGAGTCGCGTCTTCGATTTCGGCGGCGCGTCCGGTTCCTTCGAGGGGCGGATGTTCTCGCCCTACGGCGTACTTTCGCAAACCTTCGTTGCGAGCACTACGTCCGACGGTCCGTATACCTCGCGGCGACTCGACACGAACTGGGCCTATTCCGACCCCGGCTCGCTGCGGAGCTATCAAGTCGGCGACCTCGTCACGGGCGGACTTGCCTGGACGCGTCCGACGCGTCTTGGCGGCGTCCAAGTGCGCCGAAACTTCACGTTGCGGTCGGACCTCGTGACCATGCCCCTGCCCGAGATATCGGGAAGCGCGGCGGTTCCCTCGACCGTCGACGTCTATCTGAACGGTGCGCGGCGTTTTTCCAAACAGGTCGGATCCGGGCCGTTCGAGCTGACCAACCTGCCCGCCGTCACCGGGGCAGGGGTGGCGCGCGTCGTAGTGCGGGACGCTCAGGGGCAGGAAACGGTGTCGGAGACGAGCTTTTTCGCGTCCAGCAAGCTGCTGTCGCCTGGCTTGCTCGACTATTCCGCCGAACTCGGCTTCGGCCGAAAGTCTTTCGGTCTGAACGACGACGGTTATGACGAGCGGCTGATGGGCTCGGCCTCCCTGCGCTACGGCATCACCGATTGGTTGACGGCCGAAGCCCATGCCGAAGGCGGCGAGGCTGTCGCCAATGGCGGAGCCGGCGTTCTCATGCCGCTCGGCTCTGTCGGGGTGCTATCGTTCGCAGCCGCGGGAAGCCGGTCGGAGGCGGGAACGGGTTTTCAACTCAACGCATCGGCCGAGCTCAAGCTCGGCAAGGCCAGCCTCTACGGCCGAAGCCAGCGCAGCTTCGGCGACTATCAGGACATCGCCGCGATCATCGATGCCAGCCAGGAAGACGACAGTCTCGATCTCTTCCTGCCGCATCGCACCGGGCCTCCGAAGGCGCTCGATCAGGTCTCCTTGTCCCTGCCTTTGGGGTTCGACCCCGCCACGGTCAATCTGAGTTTCACCCATCTCGAAAGCGCCGACGACGTCTCCAAGAGCGTCGTCGGCCTTTCCGTCAGCCGTCCCGTCTTCGGGCGCAACACGCTTTACGCATCCGCCTTCAAAGGGATCGGCACCGACCAGCTCGGGTTTCGAGTGGGATTGACCGTGCCGATCGGTCAGGACATGTCTTCCTCAGTCGGCGCATCGGGCAGCGTCGACAGGACCATCGTCACCGCCAGCGTTTCCAAGCGCGGCAAGAACGACTTCGGCGACTACACCTGGCGCGTTCGCGACAGCGAAGGCGACATCGCCAACCGGGCGGCGTCGGCGGACTACCGCACGCGGTTCGCGGAGTTCGGAGTCGATGTCGGTCAAAGCGGGGAACAGTTCCGGGCATCCGGAGGAGTGGACGGTGCGGTTGTGGTCGCGGGCGGAGACGTCTTCTTCAGCCAGCCCATCACCGACGCCTTCGCCGTCGTCGATGTCGGGGCGCCCGATATCGCCGTCGAATACGAGAACCGGCCGGCTGGTCGCACGAACGGACGCGGTCGCCTCCTGCTGCCGCAGCTTCGGGCCTTCGAGAAGAACCGGATCACGATCGATCCGACGGATCTCCCGCTCGACGTCGCCCTGAACAGCACAAGCGCGACCGTCGTTCCCGCCGACAGGGTGGGCGTCGTCGTCGCCTTCGAGGGTGCGACCGCCCCGGCTGCCGCTCTCGTCACCTTCCGGACTGCGTCTGGAGAGTATCTTCCGCTCGGCGCCGAGGGGCGCAAGGCGGATGGCTCGGCCGCCTTCGTGATCGGCTACGACGGGCAGGCGTATATCGAGGGTCTGGCGGATCGCAACGCCATCACGATCGAGCTTCCTCTCGGCGGAACATGCAACGCCGAGTTCGGCTATGCAGGTCAGGGAGGGAGTCAGGTGGCCATCCCCGATGTCGTCTGCGGCCAGCCGGCGGGATAGGATATTGCGATGAGGCTGCTGGTGCTGCTGATGATCGCGTGGATCTCCTTGCCGACCGCCGGGCATGCCGCGTCCTGCAGCGTCACGATCGACGATCTCGACTTCGGCACCGTCGACAGCCTCGGCAGCCTTGCGAGCGATACGGTCGGCCAGGCGATGATCGACTGCAGTTCCATCACACCCGGCACCAGCGTCGTGACGGTGTGCCTTCACATCGGCCACGGAACGGCGGGATCGGGAAATGGTGTCCGATATCTCGCCGCCGGAAGCCTGAACCTGGCGTTTCAACTCTACAGCGACAGCGGCCGAAGCGTCGTCCTCGGCAGCCTCGACCAACCAACGATCGGGCGGCCGCGAAAGGTCACGATCGCCGTTTCCGGTGATGCCGCCTCGGCGACCGTCCAGGTCTACGGGCGTGTGCTCGGGGCACAATCGACGGCCACGTCCGGTCGCTACGCCAGCGTCTTCTCGGGCGCCGATGCGTCCGTCACGAACGCCGAAGGGGACGTGCAGGATTGCGAATCGGCGACGGACGCGGCGTCCTCGTCCTCCTTCACCGTGTCGGCCACGGTCCCCGACAATTGCCTCATCTCAGTCAGCGACATCGAGTTCGGGCAGCATGCCGGGGTACGTCAGAACATCGACCGAAACGGCAATATCGACGTGACCTGCACGCCCGGAACCGAATATGTCGTCACCCTCAACGGCGGCCTTAGCAACAGCAACGATCCGGAACGCCGGATCCTGCGCTCTGGAGCGGATGAAGCCCTCTACGGGCTCTACAGGGATGCAGCGCGGACGCTGCCCTGGGGCAACTCGCTCGACACGCGCCTTCCCGGCACCGGCGAGGGGAGCCTCCAGTCCGTTACGGTCTACGGAAGAGTCCCGGCGCAGACCCTACGTCCGGGCACCTACAGCGACACCGTCAATGTCACCATCACCTACGACGCCCTGGATTAAGCTACGCCGACGCAGACACGGGGAAGCAAGGGTTACCAGAACCTTTCCAGCCCGGCTCCAGCCAGAGGCTGCAGAAAGGCGGAAGGAGGATCGGGCGCTCTTCTAGCGCCCGTTCTGCCTCTTGCCGCGGACGCCGGACGCGTTTCGCGGCGGGCATGATGCCCTTCGAGGAACCGCCGATGTCGCTCGTCGAACCGCTCCGGATCAGCTCTGCCACGGCCCTCAAGCCGAAAAGCCGACGCGACGTCGGCTTCGCCTTCGGCATCATCTTCATCATGGCGGTGCTGTTCGTACCGATCCCCGCCTTCCTTATCGACTTCGGACTGGTGATCTCGATCGCGCTGTCGATCCTCATCCTGATGGTCGCCCTCTGGATCGAAAAGCCGCTCGACTTCTCGTCCTTCCCGACCCTTCTCCTCATCGTCACCATGCTGCGCCTGTCGCTGAACATCGCGACGACGCGCGTGATCCTGTCCCACGGCGACGAAGGTCACAACGCGGCCGGCTACGTCATCGGCGGCTTCTCGCAATTCGTCATGGGCGGCGACTTCGTCATCGGCATCGTCGTCTTCGTCATCCTCATCACCGTGAACTTCCTCGTCATCACCAAGGGCGCGACGCGTATCGCCGAGGTCGGCGCGCGCTTCACCCTCGACGCCATCCCAGGCAAGCAGATGGCGATCGACGCCGATCTCTCCGCCGGCCTCATCGACGAGCGGCAGGCCCAGCTCCGCCGCCGCGAACTGGAGGAGGAAAGCTCCTTCTTCGGCTCGATGGACGGCGCCTCGAAATTCGTGCGTGGCGACGCGATCGCCGGCCTCATCATCACCGCCGTCAACATCTTCGGTGGCATCATCATCGGCATCACCCGCCACGGCATGGATGCCGGAGAGGCCGCCGACATCTACACCAAGCTTTCGGTCGGCGACGGTCTCGTCACCCAGATCCCCGCCCTCATAGTCTCGCTTGCCGCCGGCCTCCTCGTCTCCAAGGGCGGCACCCGCGGCGCCGTCGAAATGGGGATCATGACGCAGCTCGGACACTATCCGCGCGCCATGATGGTCTCCTCGGTGATGATGGGGACGCTCGCTCTTCTGCCGGGGCTGCCGTTCCTGCCCTTCGCTGTCGCCAGCCTCGGCCTCAGCCTCGTCGCCTACACGGTCCCGCGCAAGCGCGCCGCCGCGGAAGCGGCCATCGAGGTCGAGAAGAAGCAGATCGAGCAGCAGGAGGTCGAGGCCGAACGGCAGTCGGTGAAGGAGAGCCTTCGGATCGTCGAGGTCGAACTCGTCCTCGGCAAGCAGATGGCCGCACATCTCGCCTTCTCGCGCGACGAGCTCGCCAACCGCGTCCAGAAGATGCGCCGCCGATTCGCCTCGCGCTACGGTTTCGTGGTGCCCGAGATCAAACTCTCCGACGATCTCTCGGTCGAGCCGAAATCCTACGAGATCAAGGTCCACGGCACGACGGTCGCGACGCAGCCGCTGAGGCTCGGCGACCTCCTCATCGTGCTCGGCGATTCGCCGGTGCCGGACATTCCGCACGATCTGACGCGCGAGCCGGCCTTCGGGCTGAAAGCCGCCTGGATATCGGACACGTTCGGCTCCGCGGCCCGAAGGGCCGGGTTCGAGCCCGTCGACACGCTCTCGATCGTGCTGACGCATCTTTCCGAGGTCATCCGCAACAACCTCGCCCATCTCCTCTCCTACAAGGACACGCGCGCGCTGCTCGACCGGCTCGAGCCCGAATACAAGCGGCTGATCGACGAGATCGTGCCGGCGCACATGTCCTTCTCCGGGCTCCAGGCGGTACTGAAGCTGCTGCTCGCCGAGCGCGTGTCGATCCGCAACATCACGCTCATCCTCGAGGCCATCGCCGAGATCGCGCCGCACGTGCGCCGGTCGGAGAAGATCGTCGAGCATGTGCGAACCCGCATGGCGCAGCAGATCTGCGGCGATCTCTTGCACAAGGGGCAGCTCGGCGTCCTGAGGCTCGGCAACCGCTGGGACCTCGCCTTCCATCAGGCGCTGAAGCGCGACGCCAAGGGCGACGTGATCGAGTTCGACATCGATCCGAGGCTCGTCGAGCAGTTCGCGACGGAGGCGACGAAGATGATCCGCGAGAAGACCGACCAGGGCGAGAACTTCGTCCTCGTCGCTTCGCCGGACGCGCGTCCCTACGTCCGGATGATGATCGAGCGCATCTTCGTGAACCTGCCGGTGCTCTCGCATCTCGAGATCGCCCGCGGCGTCGATATCAAGTCGCTCGGCTCGATCGCATGAGCGAGGAGGCGACCGCCACCGTCATCGGCGTGTTCATGATCTTCTGCCGGATCGGCGGCTGCCTGATGCTCCTGCCCGGCTATTCCAGTCTGCGCATTCCCGCGCAGATACGCCTGTTCATCGCCTTCGGCCTGTCGCTTGCCGTCTCGCCGGGGCTGTTGCCGGGCATCACGCCGCTGCTCCTCGGCGCAAAGGACGACGTGAAGCTTCTGATGATCCTGACCGAGCTCCTGAACGGCATGACGATCGGCCTCCTCGGGCGCGTCTTCATGATCGCGCTCCAGTTTGCCGGAAATTTCGTCGCCAACGCGATCGGCATGGGGTCGGCACTCGGCGTGCCGATCGAGGAGAGCGAGCCCGATCCGGCTGTCGTCACGCTCATCACCATGACCGCGACGGTGATGATCTTCTCGCTGAACCTCCACGCGGAGATCCTCAAGGCGCTCATCGCATCCTACACCGCGATGCCGGTCGCGCTCGGCTTCACCGCGCGTATGGCGCTCGTCGCGATGACCGACAAACTCGACGAGACTTTCCTCCTCTGCCTCAGGATCGCCAGCCCCTTCGTCGTCTACGCCGTCATCGTCAACTTCGCGATCGGCCTTGCCAACAAGATGACGCCCCAGATCCCGATCTACTTCATCTCCATGCCGTTTACGATCGCCGGGGGCCTCATCCTTCTCGGCTACTCGGTCGGAGACTTCCTCTCGATCTTCCTCGCCAATTTTCAGCAGTGGGTGCTTGAGGGATGAGCGGGGAAAAGGCGCGAGCCGAGCGTCTTCAGCGCCTCGTCGAAGTGCAGGGACGCAAGCGTCAGATGGAGGAGTGGCGGCTCGCAGAGCTGAAGCGCGAGGAAACGGCGCTCGCCGCCTCGAGCGTGGAGATCCTTCAGAGCCTCGGCGACCAGTCCCTGCTCCACGGCCTCTTCCTCGAAGCAAAGGCCGCGACGCTGAAGCGCAACGAGGTGCGGATCGCCACGAACCGGTCCGCGCAGGAAGTCGCCTCCGTCAAGCTCCGCGACTCTCAGAGCATCGAGAAGCGGATCGGCCGGGCCAGCGACGATGCCAGGGTCCTCGCCGATCGTGTCGCCGAGCAACAGGCCCTCGATCTTGCGCTCGACGATTACCTCACCTCTACCGCCGCAAGTTTCGAATAAGTCGCCGCCGCTAGAACGGAGCTGAAAATTCGACACCGCCGCTTCCGGTTCGCTGGAAGGGGGCCGGCTGAGGCGAAGGGAAGAGCAGCATGACGGTCGTATCGCCGACGCAGGGCGCAAGCGTAGCGGTGCCGGAAGCCGTCGAGGTGAACCGCGCCCGCCCGAGTGCGGCGGCGACGGCAGTCTCCGGAAAGGCTTTCGAGGATAAACTCGACGCGGCGAAAGGCGTTTCGGAGCGGCCCGTTTCCGCCGTGTATCGCGGCTCCAAGAGCGGGCAACTGACCCCCGTCCAACAATTCGAGAGCTTCGTGCTGCGCAGCTTCGTCGAGACCATGCTCCCCGACGAGAACACAAGTTTCTTCGGCACCGGAACCGCCGGCAACATCTGGAAGTCGATGCTGGCCGAGCGCATCGGCGAGGAGATGGCCAGGGACGGGGGCATCGGCATCGCCGATCTCCTGTCGAAGCGCGAGGCCAACGCGAAGGCCATGAGCGCCGCCAAGGCCGAACTCGACACCGCGCGCACGCTCGACATCGGTGCCGACACGCTGCAGCGCGCCGGCGCGCTCTGAACACGCGGGGCCTGGAGCCTTTCACCTCAACGCAGGCCGGCGCTCGTCCGGACAGGATAGGAAGACATCGTGGAAGCCGTTCTCATTCAGGCCATCAACCGTCTCGAAGCTGTTCTCGCCGGCGAGACCAATGCGCTTCGCGAAGGGCGCACGATCAAGCTGCAGGAGACGACGAACCGCAAGAACCAGAGCCTGCTAGAACTGTCGCGCATTTCCCGCGGGCTCGATCCCGCCGTGGTCTCGCCGGTGCTGAAGGCGCGCATTGGCACGCTCCACGAGCGGCTCGACGACAACCGGCGCGTCCTGCAGCTCCACATGGAAGCCACGAGCGAGATCACCGGCCTCATCGCCCGCGCCATCGCGCATGCGGAATCCGACGGCACCTACGGCTCGGCCGTCACCGGCGTGAAGCTCGCCCGATGATCAAGCTCATCGCCATCGGGATCTGGGTCTGCGTTGCCTCGCTCGGCTCGAGCTACGTGGTGGCGTCGCTTCAGGGCGGCGCGGCGAAGGAAGAGAAGCCGGCGGACTACTTCGTCGGTCTCGACTACAGAAGCACGAACGGCATCACCGTGCCGATCGTGGCAAAGGACAAGATTCGCGGCTATGTCCTCGCCAGCTTCGTCTACACGATCGACGGCGAGACGGCGAGCGCGCTGAAGGTGCCGCCGGACCCGTTCATCCTCGACGAGGCGTTCCGCGCCGTCTACACGACCTCCGGTTTCGATTTCGAGAAACCCGAACAGTTCGACCTCGTGGCTCTCACCTCCTCGATCAAGGAAGCGGTGAACGCCCGCTACAAGGAAGAGATCGTCCGCGAGGTCCTCATCGAGCAGTTCGATTTCCTGCCCAAGGACGGACTGGGCGGGGAGGGCGTCAAGGCCGCGGCGCAGGAACGGGCGGCGAAATGACCCCGACAGACCGCGAAAGCAAGACGCGCCGCATTTAGCTTCGCGTAATATCGATGCGTTAATCATGGACGACAGACCGCCGGACGGAGAGCCGGTTCCCGCGCCCTCCCGCTCCGTCCCGTCACGACAGGCCACGGCGATGCTCTCTACCCTACTCAACTACCGCACCTACACGACGAACATGACGAAGACGCTGGACCGCATCCAGCAGTCGACCTCCGTCGCCGGCGACACGAAGTATTATAAAGAGACGATCGGGACGATCAAAACGGTCGACGCGTTTCTCGATGACCGACGGCTCTACACCTACGCCCTCAAGGCCTACGGGCTGGAGGACCAGGCGTCCTCGCAGGGCTTCATCCGAAAGGTGATCGAGAGCGACCTCACCGATACCGCATCCTTCGCCAATCGTCTCAACGACCAGCGGTTCAGGCAGTTCGCGCAGGCCTTCAACTTCGATGCCGCGACCGTCGAGACGCCGACGGAGCCGCAGAGCGCGCGCCAGAAGCAGGCATTGACCGAGGCATATTCGGAATACCGCGTTCGCCAGGGATCGACGCTCGCCGCCAAGACGACCTATTTCCAGTCAGAGATCAAAAGCATCACGACCGTCGACGCCTTCCTTGGCAACACCGTCCTTTTCGACGTGGCGATGAGCTCGATCGGCATGGACCCGGCTTTGACCTCGAAGACCTACATCCGCGACATTTTCCTCGGGAAGGTCTCGGACGACACCTCCAGCGTCAGCGACGACAAATTCTTCGCGCTTGCCGACACGTTCAACTTCCTGGCCGACGGAACCCTCGCGCAAGGAACTTTGGCGCTCGACGCCGCGGCCGTCGGCGATCTCGTCCACCGCTACAACGTGCGCAAGGACAACCTCTCCAGTCCGCAGTCGGCCACGCACGAGTCGCAGTACTACGCCGAGAGGATCGCCGTCACCGACGACGCCTTCGACCTCGTGATGGATCCGCGCCTCTTCGACTACATCCGCAAGGCTTATGTCCTGCCGGACGACGTCACTCCGGCCTTGCTCTACAACGTCATCACGGCCGCTCCGGCAGATGTCGACGACGTCATCACCGCAGCCGAGCTTCCCCAAAACGGCAAGTACCCCGACTACGAGGTGAGGCTGGCCGAACTGCGCACCGCCTTCGACTTCGCGAAGGACGGATCGGCCAAGCCCGGCGAGGGGCAGACTGCGACCGCGCGCGAGGCGCTGATCGACCGCTTCTACGAAAACTACACGTTCGACACCGACGCAAAGGCTGCGGTCGCCACGTCGCGTTTCGAGGATGCCCTCTACGACCGGATCAAATCCGTCTCGACGCTTCTCGCCCGATATCAGGACTTCGACAGGGACGCCATCGAGTACGTGCTCCTGGCCTTCGACATCGACCCCGCGACGGCGAGCCTCACCAAGGTCCGGCGCGTCCTCCAGAGCGACGTGTCCGATCCTAACAGCTACGTCAACAAGCTCGGCGATCCCCGCTACGAGAAGCTCGCAGCCGCCTTCAATTTCGACGAGAACGGCAAGATTCGTGCAGAGCGGGTCGTCCAGTCGGCTTCGAACCAGACCCAGACCGGAACGCGCTACCGCGAAAGCTTCGGCAAGGATCTTTCGACGGTGAAGAAGGAACTCATCACGACCGAGACCCGCGCCTATCTCGAAGCCGTCGCCGAGATCACGACACTCGACGCGTTCGTCGAGAGCCCGAAGGTCACGCAGTACGCCTTGACCGCATATGGGCTTGCCGACGAAGACTTGTCGCAGGACGATCTGCGCAAGCTCCTCACCAGCGATCTCGCCGATCGCGAGAGCTATGCGAACTCCTTCGCCGACGACCGCTACACCGATTTCGTCGCCGCGTTCAACTTCCAGCCCAACGGCACCGTGAAGCTGGCAGATGCAGGGGTTCAGAGTGGATACGACCTCCTTACCACGGAGAGTCTCTTCCTCCTCACGACGCTGGAGCAGCAGGCCGGCGAAACGAGCGAGGGGGCTCGCCTCGCCCTCTATTTCCTGCGCAAGGCGCCGGAGACCAAGACCACGAGCGGGATCCTCGCCGACAGGGCGCTTCTCGAAGTGGTTCGCACGACGCTGGGTCTGCCGGCGTCGCTGTCGCAGCTCGATCTCGACAAGCAGATATCGATCATCGAGAAGCGCCTCGACATCGCGGACTTCAAGGATCCAAAGAAGCTCGACAAGTTCATCGCACGCTTCGCCGGCCTCTACGACATCGCCAATGCAGACCCTGCGACGACATCGCCGGTCCTCGGTATCTTCGGCAACTCCGGCTCATCGAGCGGCGGACTGCTTGCCCTTCTGTAGCGGTTCTCCGGTGCCCCGCCGGCGTCAGCGAATCGCGTAGTAGCGCCCCGCAATGCGTTCTGCCTCGATCGTATCGACATCCTGCGGCTGGCCGTCGAAGGCGAGCCCTGCCTGCCCGTTCCGGTTCCAGACCGTTCGGACAAGGTGCAGAACCCTTTCCGTCTCATCGTAGAGGTTGAGCGCTGTCGGCATTTCGTCGATCGCATCGAGCAGTCGGATCCTTGCGCCGGAACCGCTGCGGTCGACGATGGCGCAATCGCCGACGAAGCGCCTGTCCGCCGACAGGAGCTTTGCCGGCCGGAGACGGGTTCGATGGCGTCCAGCACGCCGATTTTCGGTCTCGATCATCGCACCGTCTCCTCGCATCGTGTCGACGCAGTCCGCCGACGCCGAACATGGACCGCAAGGCGATCGCTTGCACGGATCGAAACGCGGTTTCTTCATCCATCGTTAACGCTCGCGCTCGCGTCTTCATCGTTTGAAAACCGTGTTTGAAAACTTGCCGCTGACCATGGGACCGCCTCGCAGGAACCGTTAAGCGCCTCGCGACACGCTGAGTCACGTTCCTTTCGAGACGGGATCCAGCGTGATGACGAACGATCTTCCCTTCCAGCACAAAACACCGGCGTCGGCGCCCGGAAGTCCTACGATCGCGGCTCCCATCCCGCAGAGCCTGTCGCAGGCTATCCGCCTTCCAACGCTCGATCGTATGTTTCTCCTCAGCTTGTGCATGGCGTCCGTCGGCTTTTTCGTCGTTTCCTACATGATCTCCCTCGACGATCCGGAATACTTCAGCCGCCAGGCGATCGCCGCGCTGCCGGTCTCCGCGGTCGATCCGATCAACACGGGCGCCATCGTCGACGTGCCGACTGCCATGCCGGCACCGCAGATCGTGCGCGTCAAGCCGCCGTTTCCGGCTGATTTTCAGATCGTGATGGTGTTCGACAGCGAAGCGATCCTCGCAACGTCCGAAGAGCTCTGGCGCGTAAAGGTCGGCTCCGTCGTTCCCGGTCTCGGCGAGATCCTGACGATTGAGGAACGCGGAACAGGCGGCATGGTAAAGGCGAAACAGGCAACCCTCGAGACAGCCGCGCGGTGACCATAAAGGCTGCAAGAACTCGTAAGTCAGACATAGCAAAGAAGGCCTTCGGGCATTATTTTGACGTCTGTATAAATTTGTTTTACGCGCTGCATCCGGAACCTGTTGCAGATCGATGTTGTGCGGCTGCTTGACGCAGGCTCTGCGACCGGAGCATCGAAGACATCAAATTGCCTTTGAAACAGAAGTCGGCTCGCAACGATTGTGGGAGAGCAAACATCCGATCATCGGCACAAATTCTTGAGTCTCTTCCTCCATCGGTCAGATCGTGTCTCAGCAGGTCAGTAAAACGTCGAAATTCGTGCTGATCATCTGAAAATTTCCTGAGGACATTGACTTTTTTCAACCATTCCATGCGACCAAGTTTCAATTAAAAATTGAGCGGTGTCGATGTTTTCCATAAGGAAGCCGCGTGACTCTGCTCTCTCAGGCGATCTATAGTCATAAGGGGCATGCAAAGAGGGTTGCGGTTGGGGCAGGCAGAGGGCTTGCTGTGGCGCGCCGCGTCCCAAGGAGGGGGCGATGGCCCGACTGATGCTGAACGAGGCTCTGCCGCCCGAGCAGTCGACCTTCGATCCGGAGGCCGCGATCCAGAGGATTTGCGACAGCTACGGGTTCAATTTCTACGCCGTCTGCAGCCTCGGTGCGGCCGACATCGTCGACTCCCGGTCGGTCATTTTGTCCAATTTCGTGGCCGAGGGCATCGAGTTCCTCGACGAGAGCAGATGGTGGGACAAGTTCGAGTCCTTTTCGGACTCGCTCCGCTCCGGACGAACGGTCCACTGGGTCCTCAATCCGCCGAACCTCAAGTCCTCGCCGGAGCGCCTTCAGCGCTTCGCCGACCTCATCGCGGATTATCCCGTCTCAGAGTGCCTGACTGTGCCTCTCCACTGTGGCACTCGTCTCGGCGCGGCCTATCTGATGGGGGAAGCACTGAGCTTTTCGTGTCACGAGCTCGATGTCCTCCAACTCTCGATGCTGGGTCTCTTCGAACGCCTATGCGAACTCCATCCTGCCCGCGACATGCGCGTGACGCCGCGCGAAATCGAATGCCTTGCCTGGACCTCCCGCGGCAATACGAGCCAGCAGGTGGCCGGCATCCTGTCGATCTCGGAACACACGGTGGTGCGCCATCTCGTCAGCGCCACGAAGAAGCTGTCGGCCGCCAATCGCAGTCAGGCCGTTGCCAAGGCCATCCGGCTCGGTTTCATGGAGTGAGGGCAGGCCATGACGCTGCGACGATGACGACGGAACTTCGCCGTGCCAAACCGCGCCTGACGGCAGCCGCCCGTTGCGCCCGCTCCCTCGCACAGCCACACAAACGCTAAGGAGGGGCGCGATGACGTACCATTTTCAGAACGCCATCGACACCGGCGGCATCGAAACGATCGGAAGCGTCGACGAGGCCAAGATCCGGCTCGATGCCGTGCGTCAGGCTTTCGCCTACGAAGACTTCTCCGTGCTCGACATCCTGTATATCGACGGCAAACCGAGCGCGCGCGTGCTTCTCGACAGCGCGACACCCGAGCGGCCGCTGCATCTCAAGACGTTCGACCGCGACGAGAGGCGCGTCCTCTTTTCGCTCATCGCGCAATCCTCGGCCCCGGTGCGATGGCGCTCGCGGCGCTCGCCTCCGGTTGCCCCGATCGTCGCCTCGCCGCACCTCTTTCGGGAGCAGCAGGAGACCTATGAGAGCCCTGGAGGGCTCTACGTGCCCGTCCATAGCGGGCTCAACCGGGCGGGCGTCGTCATCTTCTTCGGCGACGGCAAGCCCGATCTCTGTCTCGGAGAAATTGGTTCGCTCCGGCTGTTCTGCGTATGCTGGTTCGCGCGGCTGTCGCAACTCGGGCTCGGCCACTCCACCCCCGTGACGCTGACGCGGCGCGAACTCGAATGTCTGCAGCTCGCCGCCACCGGACTGACGGCGGAGGGCATCGCCGAAGCCCTCGACCTCTCCCGTCACACCGTGACGCACCATCTCGTGTCCGCGACCTCCAAGCTCGGCGCCAGCAACCGTACGCACGCCATCGCCGAAGCCGTCCGCAGGGGGCTCCTGCGTTAGAGCATGCCGTCACGGGGGCAGCTCATGGAGCCGCTGGAGCGCTACTTCTTCTCCAGAAGAACCTGCCCGCCCTTCTGCAGCTTGCCCTTGATCGTGTTGGCGATCGCGGCCAGGAACATCGGCAGCTCGATCTCCACATGGACGCTGGTGTCGAGCACGTCGAGACGCCCGACGACGGATTGGCCGAGCATCCTCGCCCGGAAATCCAGCCGGTCGCCCGTCCAGACGTCCTCGAACTTCACCATTCCGCCGATCGCCTGATCGCGCAGCTTGCCGAAGCTTTCGGCGATGCGCCGGCGCGCCGCCTCGCGGGTCAGCTTGTGCGGGATGTCGATCTTGATCGTCTCGGCCATCGGGTTCTCCAGCGTCGATAGACCCCGCATATGGAGGCGCCCCCGCGTCATCGCAACGCGAGGCCGCAAGGGTCGGTCAAACGAAAACAGCCGGGGTGGTGCCCCGGCTGCCGTGTCTTCATCGATGGACGCTGCGGTGCCTTACGGCACTTGATGCGCGATCTGGCGACCGCGCGCGGCGAGGATGGCCGTCCGCGCTGCGGCCGGCGGGCGCC